>MGVM01000209.1:22711-24093 GCA_001800495.1 Elusimicrobia bacterium RIFOXYB2_FULL_48_7 | reverse complement strand
GCAGACGCGCGATTTCATCTACGTGACCGACATCGCCAGGGCGATAATGACCGCGTTAAAGAAAGACGCGGCGAATTACGAGGCATTCAATGTTGGCTCGGGCAGCCCGGTCACGATCAAAGACGTGTCAAAAATAATCGCGAAAATACACAATAAACAGATCGAGCCGGACATACAGCTGAAATTCAGGAAGGGCGACGTGAGGCATTGTTACGCCGACACATCGAAAATAAAGAGCAAGCTCAAATTCACGCCGCAGGTTGATTTCACCGCGGGCATGAAAATGCTGATAGAATGGGCTAAGACAGCCCGGGCAGTTGATAATTACGAGCAGGCGCATAAAGAGCTGGAAAAGAAGTCGTTGACTTGCTGAAGCACCGGAAAAGGAGATTTCTCAGGTGAAAATACTAATTACTGGCGGATGCGGGTTTATCGGGTCCAACGTAGCGGAAAGATATTTCAAGAAGGGCGCGGAAATAATAGTCCTGGACAACCTCTCCCGCAAATGCACAGACCTGAACCTGTCCTGGCTGAAAACCCTTGGCAAGCTTGATTTTATCAAGGGCGACATAAGGGATTTTGAAACGGTCAGCGCCATTTTCAGGAAAAATCCGGATATAGACGTGGTGTTCCACCTGGCAGCCCAGGTGGCGGTGACAACATCTGTTATTAATCCTGTTGAAGACTTTGAAATAAACATCCACGGCACCGTGAACCTTCTCGAAAGCATGAGGCGCAGCAATTCAAAGGCGATACTGATATACGCTTCCACCAACAAGGTCTACGGAGACCTTACCGGCATAAAACTTACCGAGAAAAAGAGCTCCTACGAATTCACGAAGCTCAAAAAAGGCGTGTCTGAGGATTGCCAGCTTGATTTCCACTCGCCCTACGGCTGTTCAAAGGGTTCTGCTGACCAGTATGTCAGGGATTATTCCAGGATCTACGGGCTCAGGACAGTGGTTTTCAGGCAATCCTGCATTTACGGATGCCACCAGTTCGGCATGGAAGACCAGGGATGGGTGGCGCATTTCGCCATACAGACATTCTTCAACCGCCCCCTGACGATTTACGGCAACGGCAAGCAGGTCAGGGACATACTTTTCGCGGGCGACCTGGTAAACGCGTACGAGGCGGCGGTAAAGAACATTAAAAAATGCTCCGGCAAAATATACAATATCGGCGGGGGTTATAAAAACTGTGTTTCCCTGCTTGAGTTCATTTCGATCATTGAAAAAAGAATGGGAAAGAAGATTTCATATAAATTCGCCGGCGAGCGCCCGGGCGACCAGAAAATATACATTTCGGACAACACCCTGTTGAAGAAAGAACTGAACTGGGAACCGAAAACAGGCAAGGAAAAAGGCCTGGACCTGATGCTG
>MGVM01000209.1:5117-22701 GCA_001800495.1 Elusimicrobia bacterium RIFOXYB2_FULL_48_7 | reverse complement strand
AAGCCAACAGCGGACTCCTCAAGGATTTATAATCCCCAACACATACCATGAAAATTTTGCTGGTTAATCCTTCCTGGAAAGAAATATATGAAAGCACGAAAATAAAGGCGGGCGTGCCTTATTCGCCTGTCTTAAGTTTGGCTGTGATAGCCGCGCCGCTCCTGGAAGACAAGCATGAAGTAAAGATCATTGATTTGAACCTTTTCGGCGATCCCGATACTTCGTTTCGGGAAATGCTGGAGGAATTCAAACCGGATTACGTTGGCATAACATTCACCACCTCGCTCTACAGCCAGATGGTGAAGATCGCGAAGCTGGCGAAAGATTTCAATCAAAATGTAACAGTGATCGGCGGCGGAGCGCATAGTTCAACTTTTCCGGAAGAAACTTTGAAAAGCAGTTCCCTTGATATCGCGGTTGTCGGGGAAGGCGATTTCACGCTTCGCGAAATAGTAAGCGGGAAAGACAAAAAAGAAATAAAGGGAATATCATATAAAGAGGGCGATAAAATTCTCTCAAATCCCCGCAGGGATAATATAGCGAACCTTGACGACCTGCCGTACCCGGCGTGGAAACTCTACCAGCTGGAGAAATATAAAACCACCGGGCTTGTAGCCAAGTTAAACCCGGCCGGCTGGCTTGAAACGAGCAGAGGCTGTATCTATGAGTGCCCTTACTGCAACAAGGGCATATTCGGCAATAGGTTTAGGGTAAAATCGCCGAAGCGCGTAGTAAGCGAAATAGAGTATATGCTGGACGCCGGATTCAAGGAAATACACATCGCCGACGATTGCTTCTCAACCGACCTGAAACGGGCGAAGGATATTTGCGACGGAATCATAGAGAAAGGCCTGAAATTCCCCTGGTCCACCCTCACCGGAATACGCGTTGACAAAGTTGACGAGGAACTCCTGGAAAAAATGGCGAAAGCCGGCTGCTACAGGGTGTATTTCGGGATTGAATCAGGCAGCCAGAAAGTGCTGGACAGCATACACAAGAAATTCAAGCTGGATCAGGCCGAAAAAGCGGTGAAGCTGGCGAAAAAAGCCGGCATGGAAGTATACGGGTTTTTCATGATAGGGCTTCCGGACGAAGAAGAGGAAGACATGAAAAAAACCATAGAATTCGCCAAGAAGCTTGACCTCGATATAGTCAAAATGAGCATTACAATCCCGATCCCCGGCAGCCCGCTGTTCAATGACCTGAATAAAAGCGGGCTTATAAAGACAAAGGACTGGTCGAAATTCAACCTGTACGCCATACCGGAAGACATTTACGACCATCCCCGGTTGAGCTGGGAAATCATAAACAAATATTACAACAAATTTTACCGGGCGTTCTATTTCAGGCCCGGATTTATTTTTAAAAGATTCATGAAGGGGCTCCTCAGCGGGACTATGCTTGACGATATAAAACATTTTTTCCAGACAAAGTGGTGAGTAAATAAATATGAACCCTTTCAAGGTAATCATCGACATCGCCAGGTTGAAATTCTTGAGGAAGAGCAATAAGCCGATAAGGCCGAAGCTTATCGCCTACAATGTTACCTGGAGATGCAACGCTAAGTGCCCCATGTGCGGGGTGCATAAGCTCACGGAAGAACAGAAACAGGTGGCTTATGAACTGAGCGCAAATGACATAAGGGAAATTTTCAAGGACCCGGCCCTGCACGGCCTGGACCTTATACGTTTTACGGGCGGTGAGCCGTTCTTAAAGGAAGATTTCCTGCAGATAGTTGATGAAATAGTGAAAAACGCCGCGCCGAAATTCATTTATGTCACGACAAACGCGACGTACCCGAAAAAAATTGAAGAATTCGTGGAATATTTCGGAAAAAAGAAAGTCAATTTCACCATCCAGCTGTCAATCGACGCGGTGGGCGAGGAACACGACAGGATAAGGGGAATCCCAGGTTCGCATAAAAGCGTCCGTGCCACGATGGAAATATTGAGGGAATTAAGGAAAAAATACAAATTCAATGTCGGCATCAACCAGGTCGTTTTAAGCGAAGACTTCGCCTGCGTGGAGGAGCTGAACAAGCTTGCGAAGGAATTCGGGTTCAGCCACAGGATGTGGCTTGCAGAGGAAACCCACGAAAGCGATATTATGCATTCCGTTTCAGGCACGCCTTACGACGCGGCTTCAAAAACGAATTATTCACTGGAACTTAAATTCAAGAAAGAAGTGCTGGAAAAATTATATTCGGAAGTCAGGAATATTATCAAAAACAAGATCAGTATCACGGATTTCGTGAACTATTCCTGGGCTTACTTGCACAATTACCTGATAGAAGGGGCAAGGAACAGGGTGATAGACAATAACCCTTACCCGAACCCGCCCTGCCAGGCGCTGTTCTGCTACGCGAGGATAATGCCCAACGGGGATATTCTCTCCTGCACGCTGAAGCCGCAGGTAATAGGGAATTTGAAGAAGGAAAAGTTCTCGGATATCTGGTTTTCGCAGAAGGCTGATACAGCCCGCGGCGAAGTAAAAAAATGCAAGGGATGCTGGGTTGAATGCGACATAGTCCCGAATGCCCTTTATTCCGGCGATTTTATTAAGTATTATATAAGGAAGCAGCTTGGGATCAAAAGTTGAATGGAGAGGTGGCCGAGTGGCTTAAGGGTTGCTGGTCACGCGAATAAGCGTGACCGTGCCAGCAACGGGCGCGAGACGGTGAGCGCCCAGGCCGACGAAAGCCGTTTACAAGGGCAGCTTACATATAAATATTCTGGAGAGGTGGCCGAGTGGCTTAAGGCGGCGGTTTGCTAATCTTAATAAAGCCCCTCACCAATTCATCTTTCCGACGATAACACTTCCGCACATTTCCGTAGATTTCTGCCTGTTTTTGGCTACAACCCGTCAAACAAACCGACAAACATTTTTTAGACATTGGATGGACACTTTTGGGACACCTGTGTTTATTCGCTTGCCCACCCTTTATTTTTGTAGTATACTTCTTAGATAAAAATAACGACAGTAGTAAAAGAGGCATATGATTATAGATTTACACAAGAATCAAACTTTTAATGACGAAAAAGAACTTTTAAGGAAACGATTTGGTCAAGAACCATCCGATAATGATGTTGAGTGGTCACTTCTTAATAAAGATTATGCAATACATACCAAAAACGGTAATTGGAAATTTTTACGGGATACCCGACTTTCAATGGCTGAACATTGCAAGAAAAGAGAGAAATACGAGCAAGCATTGAGTTTTTATCTGGAAGTATGTTATCTTGATTTTCTTGGTCCTTGCAATGTATCTGAATACACAAATACTTCGTCTTGCCCGCCATTTGACTCAAACCGTTTTAAATCATTTGAACAAAATATAATAGATGAAATCCATAGAATTATCAAAACTCAATCGTTGGAGAAAGAAAAGATACACTCTCTTTTTACAGAACATAATAAACCAATGGCATTGTCTCTTAATTTGCCATTTTCTATCTTTAATTGTTTGGGTTTGTTAGATAAAATTCTCTGGAAAATGCCTATCATAATCAATGCTTCTAATCTAATTCTCAAAAAAAAATATGCTGAGGGTTGCCGTATTTTGGAATCTCTTGATGATGACAAACTTTTCCAAAATGAATGTGCTCAGAAATATGTTAATTTAGCAACACTATACTTCAAACAGAAAGACATTGATAAATGCAATGCTTGTTGCTATAAAGCAATAGAATATAAACATTTTACAGGTTGGGCTTATGAGAGGTTAGTTATTAATCTTGAGAAACAAAATAAGATTGAAGAAGCCATTAATGTGTGTAATAAATTAATAAATGAATCAAACATCCAGTTATCTAAAGATGATTTTAAAAAACGTTTAATAAGGCTTCAAAAATAACTTCAGCAGAATATTTAATTCCTTTTGGGAACCTTCTTGAAAACCAACTCTTAAAATGATAACATAGAGAATATTGCTATTATTATTGGAGGAATATAATGCCAATTCCTGATTATCAAACAATAATGTTGCCCCTCCTCAAATTTACTTCGGATAATAAAGAACATTCAAAACAAGATACCGTTGATAACTTGGCAAAATCATTTAATTTAACTGCTGAAGAATTAAAGGAGTTGTTGCCCAGTGGACAGCAAGCCATTTTTGATAATAGAGTAGGGTGGGCTCGGACATACTTAAAAAAAGCGGGACTCCTTGAGTCAACAAGAAGAGGCTTCTTCCGAATCACTAAAAGAGGCTCTGAATTGATTGAACAAAAACCAAAAGAAATAAATAACAAACTGTTAGAAAAATACCCTGAATTTATTAATTTCAGGGAAAAATCAAAGAAGGATAGAATTGCTGAAAAGAATGACAGAGCAAATGCACAGTTTGATAGTGAAACTCCTGAAGAAACATTGGAAATTGGGTATCAGAAGTTAAGACAAAACCTGTCCATTGAAATATTGGAGCAAATTAAACACTCTTCTCCGGTTTTCTTTGAAAAATTAGTTGTTGAACTTCTTGTAAAAATGGGATATGGCGGCTCAAGAAAAGACGCCGGAAAAGCAATAGGTTCTACTGGAGACGGGGGAATTGACGGGATAATTAAAGAAGACAAACTGGGGCTTGATATAATTTATATCCAAGCCAAAAGATGGGAAGGGGTTGTTGGGAGGCCTGAGATACAAAAATTTGCTGGCGCATTGCAAGGGCAGAGAGCAAAGAAAGGAATATTTATTACCACCTCTTCATTCACCAAGGATGCCTTAGAATATGCAAAAAATATTGATATTAAAATAATCCTTATTGATGGTGACCAATTATCTGAACACATGATTGACTCAGATATTGGCGTTGCAAAAATTGCCTCATACGAAATAAAAAGAATTGATTCAGATTATTTTAGTGAAGAATAAAAATGACTAAAAAAATAGATTTAATTTATAAACTTGATGGAACAATTGACGGTATTGATTTATTTGAACTCTCACCTATATTGCTTTCTGTCGGTCAATTAATAAAACGGTCTAATGACATTGTTAATCCACTCGGAAAAGATATTGGGATTAATGTAAAACCATTTGAAAAAGGTTCCTTTATTATTGACTTGGTATTGTTCGCCCATAATAATGCTCAAGAATTAATATCTTTAGTGAATAATAATGATGTTAGGCAACTCAAAGAACTTCTTGAATGGCTTGGAATTATTTCTGGAGGGCTTACAGGAGGAACAGTTGGCTTGCTCAAGTTACTGAAATGGCTAAAAGGCTCTCCTAACAATATAGAAAATTTACAAAATGGAGACATCAGACTAACCAATTCGGATAATAATACAATAACTGTAAATAAAAACGTATATGCCTTATACAGTAACAACGAAATAAAAAAATTAGTTTCAAATTCTTTTGAGAGACCATTTCAACAGACTTGTATTGAGAAGATTGATTGCTACATTAAAGATGAAATTAATGATACAAAAGTTGAAATAAGCAAGGATGACATTTCAGATATAGGGAAATCTATTGATACTGAAACCGGAGATGAAACAAAAATTGTTGAAAGTGAAGATATACTAACTATTGTTAAGGCTGTATTTGACAAGAGCAGGAAATGGGAATTTGAATGGATGGGTATTAAAATTTCAGCCATCATTAGTGACGACATATTTTTTAAAAAATTGTCCAGTAGAGAAATTGGAATAAAGCAAGGTGATTCAATCAAGGCAAAAATGAGAATAAGAAAGAAACTGGATGTTTTAACTCAGGCGTATATGAATGATTCCTACGAGATTTTAGAAGTTACACAGTATATTGAAAATTTCAGCCATCAAAATGAATTAAAGGACAAATAACCCGCCAAAGCGAATTCTTATCAAATCTGCTAAACAAATGCCGAAATATCTCCGCAATCAAAATCGGGTTGACAACCCAGTCTGGAATACGCTTAAAATCAAACGTAATGGGGTTTTTTAGCGATTACAAATGTCAGGTAATGGTAATGCCGCCGTAACGGGGCTGAATTGAAAATAAGGCCATTTCCTGCTCAATTTACCGTCGACGCTACTGTTTTAGTAGTGGTCATTTACTGACGAACATCCTACGACACTAAGAAATTTCCTATTTCTCCGAACGCGCGCGAAGATAACACATATGGGATTAATATACTTCTAACACAATTTTCAATTGAAGTATCTTTAATATAATTAGATATTATTATAGACACTACATACTCTACTTACGTAGAGTATTACGTATAATAATATCTAATTATAATAAAACTACTTCTTAACGCGTGCACGCGCGATTATAGAACCATTTCAGTCTTAGTGATTTTTTGAAATAATTTTGAACTTTTTGGATGGGGTTTTGATGATAAGTTTAAGAATTTGGAGCATACGCTCTTTTTCAGGAGTTTTCAACTGATTCAGGATGGAGTGGATTTCTCTTTCAAACAAGGAGTCTTCTGGGGGAGAAGATTTTTCAAATAGCTCCGCCATGGAGATATTGAGAGCCTTTGAAAGTTTTACAAGGGACATCACGGAAGGAACCGCTTTCCCTCTTTCAATCCGGGCAACAAAAGACCAGTCTAAACCAGCCCTATCAGACAAATCTTCAAGGGTTAAATTCTGTTTCTTACGGACATCCCTTATCTTTGAACCAATCTGCAAATAGATATTTTCCATGGTTTTTATCTCCCAAAAGCATATAAACTTATGGTTGTATAGACCAGTGTCCACAAAGCCTATATATTTATTGACTGTAAGGACTAATTTTGATATAAATATCTTGGCAAAAAAGGAGGCATATTCATGGAATTATTTAAGAAAACGACTTCTAACTTCATTAAAGTTCCAAACAAAACATTTATGGAAGACCATTTAGAAAATCAACTTGAAGAATGGATTCAAAATAATCCTTGTCTGCTGGGAAATCTACTAATCATTAAAAGCCAGGTTCATACCAGTCGCTCTCAGATAATTGATTTGTTAGCGATTGATGAAAATAGCAGTGCCGTAGTAATTGAATTAAAACGTGGAAAAACCCCAAGGGATGTTCTTGCTCAGGTTACAGGCTACATATCCTGTATTCAGGAATGGAAGTATGATGACTTTGAATATTTAATGACTGGTTCAAATGTATCTACCGAACGGATACTTGCAAAGAAGTTCCGGGAACATTTTAACAGAGACTTGGACAGGGCTAATTTATGCAGTAATCCAAGAGCCATTATCATAGCCGAAAAAATAAGCCCTGAATTGTTACAGGATTTTAAGCAATCCAGATTTCCTGTAACCATTTATGAGTTTTCATACTTTGTAAATGATGAAAAAGAAGAGTATTTGTTATTAAGCGAAATGGGTTCATCTGGGGATGAGCCGAAAGTGATAAAAACAAAAGAACGTCCCAGAGCGGGCATAGGTATCAGCAAAAAAGACGATGACGAGGATAATTTATTTTGGTCATCCGGGGAAGCGTGTAAAGTATTTTTTGAGTTTTACGCAAGAATTGAACATTTATTGAATGATGTGTTCAGACCAGAAGAAGGATGGAGAGTTGGCAAAAGCAGAGCAGAGGCTCATGTTGTTTATTCAAAATGGAAACATACATGGGAAGGATTTTCTTTGGATGTAGACTATAATGAAGAGACTAAAAAACCTGAATATTTCATTTCAGTTTATCTTCCAACAAATTTTGGGAAATTATTACTACCGAAACTTAAAAAGGATGAGAGTATCCTGAAAAATATGCTTGGAAACAACTACGAACTTGAAGAAACTGGTTGGCAGCGGATATATGAATACGTTAGCGAAGACCCAAAAACAATTGCAGAACGTATGGCCGTATATAAAAAAGTGCTGACACCATACTTGGACGAGATACTACCCAAAAGATAAAATGAACATCGGAATTGATATTGTATAAACGCTTACAAACCGCTTTCACATTTTGTATATTTTAAGACGATAGACCCCTATTTGGCACAACCTAACTTGTGACCCCGCCTGACCCCCACTGGAAGCCCGCAAAATCAAGCAGAAATGCCCTTTTAAGCGAGCCTGCCCCTGTTTTGCCTATATTTACCCTCTGAGAAGCAAATATGCCCTATTTCCGACCGACGGAAGCATACTTGACACCCGACGGAGAATATGCTATAATATAACCAAGATGATAAAATCCCGCTTTAGAGATACTACCACCCCATGACCCATTCCCTCAATGTGAGAAATCACAGCGAGGGAGCCACGGTTAAAGTCAACGCAGTCGGCTATATTAGGTGCTCCACCGAAAACCAGATTGAAAATACCCAAGGCTTGCCTATACAAAGGGAAGCCATTTTTGATTTCTGCAAACAGAACCCTAAATACGACCTGCTAAAAATCTACGAAGACGCCGGACTCTCCGGCACCACGATTGAAAAACGCCCCGCCCTGCTGAACTTGCTTGAGGATGCCCGAAATAACAAATTCAAAATTGTCCTTGTCTCCAAACTGGACAGAATCGCCCGTGATACATTTTTTACCCTGTTTATTGAAAAAGAACTCAAGAAGCATGGCGTAGAATTGTATAGCATTGCCGAGCCTTACCGCTGGGATGACCCCGCCCAAAAGGTATTCCTTTCGCTAATATCAGCCTTTGCGGAGTATGAGAGAACCCGCATAGTGGAACGTCTCTACTCCGGTAGAATCCGCAAGATAAAAGCGGGTAAATTTGGCGGGGGCAAGATACCCTATGGATACGCAAGCAATAAGAAGGGAGAACTTGTCCTGAATCCACAACAGGCAGAGATAATCAAGCGGATATTCCGCATGAGAATGGGCAGAATGCCTTTTAACAGGATAGCCCGGATACTTAATGCTGAAGGAATATCAACCTATGGGAATAAGAAATTCTTTGCTTCAACAATTAAATATATCTTGTCCAATCCGATTTACAAGGGCAGGGTAAAATATTGTGACATTGATGTAAAAGGTATACACCAGCGGATAGAACTGTTTAACAAATGACCCAGTCATTTCAAACAAATGAGTAGGTATATTCTAAAAAAAGCATACACAATGGGTTAAAAAACTTGCTGGCAAATATGTCAATTAGAATTAAAAATACACCGTATATTTTATTGAAGTAGTTGATACATCCGAAAGATGAGCAAGTCAACCCCACCATTAAAAGTTTCATTTTTAGGATGGGGTGGGCGCAACTGGCAAATATAGCGATATAACTTTTTAGCCCCCGTTTCCCGCGGAATAAATATTCTGTTTGGAGGTGATGAAAATGGATTTAGACAATTTTATAGGCACAGAAAATTATTACAAACACTTTACTGGACTGCTTTACACTGACGGCATTCATTACCTTGCCACAGAAGGAAAATGTTTCTGGCTGATTGACCTGATTGCGAGTTATCAGGGCAAGTTGAAAAATATTCCTTTTCAATTGTGGAGCATTCAGGTGTTTGAGGACAAATCCGCAGTGATAACCTGCAAGGAAGACACTGGACAACCAGACCTTGTTAAGCAGGAGATTCCCTTTACCGATTTCCCGCTTAAAAGTTTTGAGTGCTATCACATAGACGGCATACTTCTATTGAAATCGGAGTATTGAAAAGGAGAGTGATGCTTATGAAACTTATTCAGATAACCCTGCACTTTGATGACAGGGAAATATTCATCATGCCTATCCCTTGCCATTTACGCCAGTATGCGGGTAAAGACCAGGAACTACCCAAAGATTTTTTAGTCCAGTTGCGAGACTTGCTGGACAATTTTGATTTAATTCACAGGGAGGACAGCCATGCTTAAATCAGCCCAAGATATTTTAACAGAAATGAGTATTAAAGGAAGCCTACTGCCAAGTAAAAATGACATACCGTATCTTGAAGATTCGGGCAATGAAAACTGTAAGTATCACATTGGTGATTTTGAATACATGGCTGAAAACATAAGCCAAAACCAGTATGGCATTCGGTGCGTTTTAACTATGCTGTATAACGGATCATTAAAGAACAGAAATCTTATTTCTCTTTACAGTTCCCGGGCACGTTCCGAATTTCTCAATAAGGCTAAAGGCGTTGATAACAATAAAGCAGAGAAGCACCTGCTGGCTCTTGAAAAGGAACTACTAACTTTCTTAAAGAAAAAACAGTCTGAGCAGAAAGTAAAATCAGGCAAGCAGGCTCCAAGAATATCTGAGGAAGACAAACAGAAAGCAATGGAGTTTTTGAAATCCCCTGACCTGTTTGAAATCATTAAACAGGATGTTAATGATTTAGGACTTGCCGGAGAAAGCGATAATGCTTTACTTGCTTATCTGATAGCCTCTTCCCGGAAACTTTCAAGCCCGCTTTCCGGGATTGTCAAAGCGCAAAGCAGTAGCGGAAAATCAATGCTATTGAAAACGATAGTCAGCCTAATGCCGGAAGAAGAAACCATAGACGTTTCCCGGATAACAGAGCAGGCATTGTTCTGGATGAATGATATGGATTTGAAACACAAATTGCTTGTGATTGCTGAGCGGGAAGGCAATAACGGAAACTATGCAATCCGCCTGCTCCAGAGCGAAAAGAAACTACGGCTCTTAGCCCCGCAGAAGTCCGCAGATGACAGCACTATTGCGACAAAATGGATTGAGGTTTGCGGCCCAATAGCCCTTTTGGAAAGCACGACCCAGACAAACATAGAAATAGACAATCAGACCCGGGTTGTTGAATTGTATGTAGATGAGACGGAACATCAGACCCAGTTAATCCAGACCATGCAGAAAAGAAGCCGAACTCTTGAAGGAATGCTTGCAAAAAAGAATGCTGAAAGCATTATGCAAAAGCATAAAAACGCTCAAAGGCTTTTGGAAAATGTTAATATTATGATACCATACGCAAATGAAATATCATTTCCGGTAAAACTTGTAAGAAGCAGGAGAGACTGTGACAAATTTCTGAACCTGATTGAAGTGGTAAGTTTTATCAGGCAATTCCAAAAACAAGTTCATGAACACGGACAATTATCAACACGCTATGTTGAGGCAGATTTGACTGATTACGAAATTGCATATTCGTTAGGCTCTAAGGTGCTCGGTCAGAGCATGGAAGAACTGGATAAAAGAAGCAGGCAAATTCTGGATATGATTGTATCCATGGTAGAAGAGATGTCTGAAAGGAACGATTCACTTGAAGAAGCCACATTCGTAAGAAAAAATATTTTGAATTACCTGAAACGAAGCGGAATAAATATGCACAACGCTGTCCTCCAGAAATATATTGAGCCGCTCGTAGAAGCCGAATATCTTGAACTGATTTCAGGCGGAAAAGGGAAGACAAATGTCTTCCGTCTTAACGCCACGATAAATGACAGCGGTAAAATTGAAGCCGCTGTTCTGACAGGATTGACTACACCCGCCGAACTTGAAGCCAAACTGAATAAATCCCACAAGAAAAAGACACAATAGAAAACTATATATCTATTGTTTTACCGACTGGAAGCCTGAACCATAGAACTATAACCAAACTAAACACCCACCCTATATATTTCAATTCACTCTGCTTATATATAGCCCATGCTTTCCCTGTCTATACTTCTATACTTGCCTGTTTCCGACTGAAAAACAATAGCCCTATGCTTTGGAAACTCAATCTATACCGCTGGACTGTCCGCAAGCCTGTCAAAAGCACGCCTGTAATGCCTCAAAAAACGCCTGCAATGCCCCTTAAAGCCCGCTCCGCTTGAAATGTGAGCCTATCCTGTCTGAAATCGCATTTCAATATATTCTTTTTGTTTGTGTTTTATGCTATTGACAAAAATTGACAATCCTTGACGGAAAATATACTTGACAGACCTAACTCTGATTTAGTATCATATGTTTATTGAGGGCTATTTTCTACATACACACATAACATTCAGGTAATATAACCAACCACTGAAATTCAGGGTTTGTTGTAACAAATGGCTGTGTAAAAATTGAGGTCGCTGTTTTGCATTTACGAAACAGTGGTTTCAATTTTTTTATTTGATACAACAGGTCGCTGAATTATTTTTGTTCCCGCCTGTTAAGAAAAAGATGGAAAAACAATTACTAAACATAGATGAATTGTGTGAATACATCGGCATGAAGAAAAAAACCATATATGACCTCGTATATCATGACAAGATTCCCCGCACAAAAATTGGTAGATGTTTAAGGTTCCCCAAGGATAAAATTGATATTTGGATAAAAAACCAAACCCATGTTCCACAAAACATGAAAATATTGTATAATCCTAATGATGAATTGGTGAGGGACGAGGAGATGCTAAAATGAGCGTTGACTCTACCTCAAATGAAACCTGGGCTTATGACTTTGAGTATTTAGGCAAAAGATACAGGAAAAGGTTTAAGACCCAGAAGGAAGCATTAAGAGCAGAGGCACTGAAAAGGTCTGACTTATCAAAAGGGCTTTTCTCAGATGAAAAGATTACTTTTGGTGAGGCTGCTCAATTGTTCTTTGAAAATCACTCCAAACCTAACAAGAGTTCCGGTGGTGATGACCGTGCGAAGATAAAAGTATTAACCCAATTGTTTGGAGACAAGAAGTTGGTTGATTTTACTCCGCTGGACATTCAGAATATGCGGAATTACCTTCAGGATAAGGGGTTAAAAGTCGCTACCATAAACCGCTACCACGGTTTTACAAAAGCGCTTTTTAACAGAATGACTTTATGGAGAAGATTCACTGGCTTTAATCCCGCCTGCGGTGTGAAACTGAAACCAGAATTTAACGCCCATGTGCGTTGGTTGTCAAAAGATGAAATTGAGAAACTAAAACCTTGTCTCCACAAGAAACTTTATCCCTATTTTATGGGCGCTTTACACACTGGGATGCGGCTGGGCGAACTTGTCAATCTGACATGGGAGAATGTGACTCTGACTATAAGGGATATTTTTGTTGCCAAATCCAAGTCCGGGAAATCAAGACACATCCCGGTAAATGACGCTCTTTACAAGGTTTTACTCAACCTTTATGGGGTTGGCAAGAACCCGGGGGATTTGGTTTTTGGAAATCTAACGGACGATGCTGTCGCGCATAGGTTTAAGAAAGCATGTAACAAGGTCGGTATCAAAAATATGCGATGGCATGACCTTAGACACAGTTTTGCGAGCCATCTGGGAATGGCTGGAGTGAATATCTTCCAAATTAGCAAATGGTTGGGGCATGCAAGCGTAACTACCACAGAAAGATATTATGCGCACCTGTGCCCAAACTACAAAAGGGAAGAAATGGAGAAACTGAATGACCTTACTTCCTGCCTGGAAGGGGGGTCGTCAAACTCCCGTCAAACTTTTGTTAATTTGGAGTTAGCAGGGATTGGCAACATTAGCAAGTTGCCTGATGTTCCCGACGATAAACAAGAAGAGTAACAACTAATGGAGAGGTGGCCGAGTGGCTTAAGGCGGCGGTTTGCTAAACCGCTGTACGGGCTAATACCTGTACCTGGGGTTCAAATCCCCACCTCTCCGTTTTTTTTCACTCTCCGTTTTTTATAAAAATATGACTACCTTAACCTGGATTATTTTCAATGCATTTGTAGTGTTGATGTTGATGGTAGACCTGGGCGTGTTCCATAAAGGAAACAGGGTGATAAGCGTAAAAGAGTCCCTTGTCTGGAGCGTGATATGGATTGTAGTGGCCCTGGTGTTCAATGCGGGATTATTTATTTTCAGCGGGAGCGAGAAAGCGCTTGAATTTTTGACCGTTTATCTGGTGGAACGGTCTTTAAGCGTGGACAATATATTTGTGTTCATTCTCGTGTTCTCGTTTTTCGGCGTAAAGGCGGAATACCAGTATAAAATACTTTTTTGGGGAATACTCGGGGCGCTTGTAATGAGGGCGGTTTTTATCCTCGCCGGAGTTGCCCTGATAGCCAAATTCCACTGGATGATATATTTGTTCGGCGCGATGCTGGTTTATATCGGCATCAAGATGTGGTTTGAAGAGAACAAGGAAATACACCCTGATAAAAATATAGTATTGAAAGTGTTCAAAAAACTTTTTCCCGTGGCCGAAGGGCATGCGGGCAGCGAATTCTTCGTCAAACATGAAGGCAGGTACATCGTGACGCCGCTTTTTCTCGTGCTCCTGGTCATAGAAACCACGGATATTATCTTCGCGGTTGATTCTATACCTGCCGCGCTGGCCATTTCGACCGATTCCTTTATTATCTATTCGGCAAACGTATTCGCCATACTTGGCCTGCGCGCCCTTTATTTTGCCCTGGCGGGGTCCATGCAGATGTTCAAATACCTCCAGCACGGGCTTTCGCTGGTGCTTGCCTTTGTCGGTGTAAAAATGATCCTCGCGGATGTTTATAAAATATCGATAACCGTTTCTCTCGGGGTGATAACCCTGGTACTGGCGGTTTCGATTGTCCTTTCCCTGGCCAAAAACAAAGCCCGCAACCCGGAAATATAAAAAAGCCGCGGCGCTAACCGGCGGTTTTTCCTATTGACTTCAAATCCCTGTTTTAGTAGTATAATAACGATGAATAAAATGATTCCCGTGTTAATTTTGCTGGTGTTTGCGTCGATATCTGCCTGTATTTGCGGCGATACCTGCGTTTCCGGGCATGAAAACGACAGCACGCACTGTTTTACCTGCTGCACCGCGGGAGACCATAATTGCGCTGTCGGCAAAGTGAGCAACACGCCTGCATTTAAGGTTTCTTACGCGGTTTTTGTACAAGACATCATCATCCAGCGTGTTTATGTTCCTGGCGTTGACCATCCTCCCAAAGTTTCTTCCTAAAAAAGAGTACCTGAACATTCTTCTATCTTCTTAATCCATTAAAATATGTTTTTATGCGAGGTGTTATGATAGTCAAATTCCAGTTAATGATGGCTTTAACTGTGTTGGCAGGGGCGTCTTTCAGCCTGCTGGATGCGCAGGAAAGCATCTCTCTCAAAGAGGCGCTGTTAACAGCCGGCGAAGGCAATGCCAGGGTAATAAATGCAAAACAAGATATTGAAACCGCTAAATCAAGGCTTATTCAGGCAGGTGCTTACGCGAACCCCTCAGTTGATTTCCAGTCTTCAGATTTATCTGATTCAGGGCTGGGCAATTATGAACTCAGTTTAAATCAGGAACTGGAGCTATTCGGCAAAAGAACAAAACGCAGGGATATTGCCGGTGGACTGATAGCTGTCGCGGAGGAACAATTGAAGACTGTGCGGCTGGAGGCCGCATTGGAAGTCAAGGAAAAATATTATCAGATCCTGCTTATCCAGAAAAGAAACGAGCTTGCCAATGAGAATCTCGACCTTGTAAGGAAGCTCTTTGACAGCGTGCAGAATAAATACAATTCCGGCAGTATCTATCTGAATGAGCTGCTGAGGGCAAGGATTGAATTGTCCCAGTCAGAAAATGACTTAATCCTTGCGGATAGGGAAATGAAGGTTGTAAAATCCCAGTTTAACCTGCTCCTGGGGAAACAAATCACAAACGAATATAAGATACAGGAAAATTTCTCTTACCGGGAGAAGAAACTGGATTATGATACGCTTAAAAGCAAAACTCTTTCGCAGAACCCGGACCTGAAAGTAAAAACAATGATAGCCGGCCTTAACAAAAAGGGGGTTCAGCTTGCCGGGCGTGATTTATGGCCAAACCCCTCTGTTGGTTTGATTTTATCAAGGGAAGAACCGGCCTCCGGGCTGTTAGGCGCAAGTGTTGGGTTTTCAATACCGCTTTGGTACAGGAGTTCAGGGGAAATCAGGGAAAAAGAAGTTGACCTCGAAAAAAGCGGGAATGATGTTGATTATTTCAAAAAGCACCTGGAACTCAGTGTTTATGATGCCTATATCGAGGCGGTAGCCGCGGGCAGGCAGGTAGAGATATTAAAAAGGAACGTGGATGAAGCGGCTGAAATCCAGAATCTGATTGATTTGCAGTACCGGGAGGGCAAAGCAGGTTTTTTGACCTACCTGGATAACCTGAAAGCTGTCAGGAACGTGAAATTAACTTACTACGAAGCGCTTGCAAATTATGAAAATAAGCTGGCGTTGATTGAACGGATTATCGGCGAAGATTTAAAATAATTGGCATTAGAATTTATTGGAGGATACCATGTTGAAAATTACAAAAATTGTTGTCCTGATGCTGTTTTTTTCAGCCATTACCGGCTGCAACAAGGGCGCGGACACTGTTACAGATGAAAACAAAGAGGCGGGGCATGCAGGCCATGCAGGCGAAGCCGCCGACATAGGGGCGCAATGTATAGTTGTTGATGAAGCTTCACGAAAAGCCATGGGCCTTGAATTGAAAGCGGCTGGGTACCGTACCATGGAAAACATTCTTGAGGTTACGGGAGAAATAGCAAAAGATACAGAAAGGATATTCCATGTTGTCCCGAAAACCGCGGGCGAGGTAACTGAAGTAAAAGCTGCGTATGGTGATGTTGTTAAGGAAGGGGATGTTTTAGCTGTATTGAAAACATTGGACGCAGCCGTGGAGCTGCTTTCCCCGGCAGGCGGAATGATAACCGGAGCAACAGTTAAACAGGGCCAGCATGCGGATGAGGTAACCTCGTTATTTACCATCTCTGACCTCAGTGTTATCAGCGCGAACTTCGACATCTATGAAAAAGACATGGGGAAAATAAGAACAGGCTACAGGATAAAAGTGAGATCTGTCGCGTACCCTGAAAAAGTGTTTTCCGGCAAAATAGTGTTTATATCCCCGCGGGTTGACGAGGCATCAAGGACTATTAAAATAAGAGCGGAAATTGACAACACGGCATACCTGCTTAAATTCAGCATGTACGTTACTGCAAAAATAATTACCGGTGAAGGGCAGTACCTCGCCATACCTTCCAATGCGCTGCAGAAAGTAAAGGACAAGCAAATCGTTTTTGTCCCGGAAGGGGAGAAGGAATTTGAAGCCAGGGAAATAACAGCCGGATTTGAAGATAACGGCTATACGCAGGTGCTCAAGGGCCTTAAACCCGGGGAGAAAGTAGCCGTGAAAGGCAGTTTCCTGCTTAAATCAGAATTATTGAAATCAGAGATGGGCGAAGGCTGCGCGGACTAGCTGATAAGGCTGGCTAAGGAGAATGGACTATGAATAAACTCATTTCATTTATATTTAAACAAAGATTCATGGTAATATGCGCCGCCGGCATAGTTGTTATCGGCGGTATTGCGGCATGGCAGACCCTGCCCATTGACGCTTTTCCTGATGTAACAAATGTGCAGGTGATGGTCTTGACCCAGGCGCCCGGGCTTGCCCCGGAAGAAGTGGAAAGTCTGACCTCTTCGCCCCTGGAAAAAGAGATGAATGGTTTGCCCAGGGTAAACTTGATCCGTTCCCTGTCAAAAGCAGGTTTATCGCAGGTTGTGGTTGTGTTTGACGATGATGTCGACACGTATTTCGCGCGGCAGATAGTTTTTGAACGAATCCAGGTTGCGAAAGAAAGCCTGCCGCAGGGTTTTGAGCCGGAAATGGGGCCCATAAGTACAGGCCTGGGAGAAATATTCCAGTATACCCTGGAAAGTGACAAAACAGATTTGACCGGCCTGCGGACAGCGCAGGATTGGGATGTAAGGCCGCTGCTGCGCTCAATCCCGGGGGTCACGGAAGTCAATTCTTTCGGCGGGGTTGCCAAGAGGTA
>MGVM01000209.1:1778-5096 GCA_001800495.1 Elusimicrobia bacterium RIFOXYB2_FULL_48_7 | reverse complement strand
CAAACTCTCCAAATATAACGTGCCCCTGCAGGCAGTAACAGAAGCTCTCAGCAGGAACAATTCCACGGCGCCGGCCAATTATATTACAAAAGGCCAGGAACAGATTGTGGTCCGCGGGAATGCCCTGATAAAATCTATTGCCGATATAGATAAAATCGTAGTTGATACCCATAACGGCACTCCTGTTTATATCAGGGATATAGGAACCGTGGGAATCGGCCATGAAATCCGCTGGGGTTCTTCCACCCGCGACGGAAAAGGCGAGACCGTGTGCGGCATGGTCATAATGCTTAAAGACGCAAACTCCAAGAATGTGGTTGACCTGGTTAAGAAGGAAATAAAAAAAATCCAGGAGCGGCTGCCCGCGGGCATAAAAATCAACCCTTTTTATGACCGTACGGAACTTATAGAAGCGTGTATCAGTACGGTTTCCAAGGCTTTGCTTGAAGGCGGGTTATTGGTGGTGCTTGTATTATTTCTTTTCCTGGGAGATTTCCGCACCGCTGCGGTTGTCTGCCTTTCACTGCCGCTTTCCGCTTTGATTACTTTTATTATGATGAAATGGTTCGGCCTTTCCGCTAACCTGATGTCCCTGGGAGGTCTTGTAGTGGCTATGGGGATGATAGTGGATGCCAGTATCGTAGTGGCAGAGAACATGTTCAGGCATCTTTCTGAAAAGAAAGGGGCAACAATGCATGAAAAAACAAGCATATGCCTGAATGCCGTTACCGAGGTGGCGCGGCCGGTTTTCTTCGCGATCCTTATCACCATTATCACGAAAGTCCCTCTCTTCGCGCTGCAGGCCGTGGAAGGAAAAATGTTCAAACCCATGGCTTTCACGCTGATATTTGCGATGGCAGGCTCGCTGCTTATTTCTCTTTCCATTATCCCGGTAATAGGTTCCTATATTATTAAAGGAAGCGGGAAAGATGAAGAGAGCGCTGTCATACGCTGGATAAAGCGGTTTTACATGCCGCTGCTAAGCAAGGCCATGGCCTGGAAAAAAACGACCGCGGGCATAGCCGCGGGGATATTTTTGATTTCACTGTTTCTCTTCAGGTTTGTGGGCACGGAATTCCTGCCTTACCTTGACGAGGGGTCCATAGCTTTAAATATTGTAAAGATTCCCACGGTTTCACTGGAAGAATCCACCAGGATAGGGACCCTTGTTGAAAAGCTGATACTGGAATTCCCGGAAGTAAATACAGTGGTCACCAAGACCGGCAGGGCGGAAATTTCGGAAGACCCCATGGGCCCTGAACAGAACGACGTTTTTATAATGCTCAAACCGAAAAAATTCTGGAAAGCCGGGTCAAAAAGCGAGCTCATAGAAAGAATGAATGCAAGGCTCAGTAAAATACCCGGTATAAAACTGAATTTTTCACAGCCGATAGCCCTGCGGGTAAACGAACTTATTTCAGGCATCAGGTCCGATGTGGCTATAAAAGTATTCGGTTACGACCTGGCCCTGCTCAGCGAAAAAGCCGAGGAAATAGAGCATATTATTGAAAGTGTTAAAGGCACCGCTGATTTGAAAGTAGAGCAGGTGTCGGGATTTCTCCAGCTGGACATAGATATAGACAGGACAGCCATGGCCCGGTATGGAATAAATGCCGGGGATGTCAATGAAGTCATTGAAACTGCTATCGGAGGAAAAGCGGCCACCACTATTTTTGAAGAAGACCGCAGGTTTAATTTAAGCGTCCGCTTCCCGGAAAACAGAAGGAATGACGAGAAGGCTATAGAAAACCTGCTTATCACAAATCCAGCCGGGCAGAGAATACCTTTGGGCCAGATTGCCAAACTTAACCTGGTGGAAGCGCCGAACCAGATAAGCCGTGAAAACGGCATGAGGCGTGTTGTTATTGAGTGCAATGTAAGGGGCAGGGACATGGGCAGTTTCATTGCGGAAGCAAAAGAGAAACTCAGGAAAGTGGAAAAAACGCTGCCTGCAGGATATTTTATAGACTGGGGCGGCCAGTTTGAGAACCAGGAGCGCGCCATGAAAACACTGCTCATTGTAGTTCCGATAGTGATATTCATTATTTTCATGCTGCTGTTTTCTGCTTTTGGTTCCCTTAAACCTGCGCTGCTTGTAATACTGAACCTGCCTTTTTCCTGGGTGGGCGGCATTTTGACAGTGTTGATTTTCAATATAACGCTGAGTGTTTCCGCAGTAGTCGGGTTTATTACGCTTTTTGGAATCGCTGTGGCCAATGGAACAGTCCTTGTCGCTTTCTTCATCCAGCTGAGGCGTGAAGGGATGGGATTAAAAAAAGCTATAATAAAAGGGTGCGAGGTAAGGCTTCGCCCGCTTCTTCTGACCAGTTTGACGGCTACATTAGGATTAATACCGGTCCTGCTTGCCAGCGGGCCCGGGGCGGAAATCCAGAAACCCCTGGCGGCTGTCGTCATGGGAGGCCTCATTTCCTCTTTTTGCCTCACCATGATAGTGCTGCCTGCCCTGTATGGCTGGTTTGAAACTGAAGAAACAGAGTTTTAAAAAAGCTGTTTGAAAGATAACCAAATAAATCCTATAATTGACCGTAGATGATACACTTCTTGACAGGGCTGGACACAAAACTTTTCTTCTTCATTAATCACGGCATGAAAAATACCGTGTTTGATGTTTTAATGCCTATTGTTACTACACGCGAATACTGGACGGTTCCGATACTGCTGGCGTTCGCGGCCATGGTTCTTTTCGGGAAAGAAAAAGGCAGGGATGCTTTTTTCCTGTGCCTCATCGCACTTTTGCTGAGCGATTTTACAACCAACCAGCTGTTGAAACCGCTTTTTCACCGCCTGCGCCCGTTTGAAGCCATGCAATATGTCAACCAGCTGGTAGGCGCGTGGGGCTATTCCTTCCCGTCGTCGCACTCCGTAAATATGTTCACCGCGGCCATTGTCATCAGCTATGCCTGGCATAAAACCTGGGTAACGGTTCTCATGTTTTCAATCGCTGCGCTTGCCGCTTTTTCCCGGGTTTACGTTGGCGTCCATTACCCCGCGGATGTTTTTGCCGGCGCGTTGTTCGCCGTTATATTCGCATTCATAGGTATCAAAATATATTCAGTTTTAAAACAGGCGGTATTGAAACGTGCCAAGAAAAGCGCTTAAACTTATTTTTGCCGTTCTGTTGTTTTCAATGTCCGCGGTAACGGCCGCCCGGGCGGCCAATGTAACCGGCTATGTGCGCGACCATTCAAGCGCGCCTGTCAGCGGGGCGACAGTTGTTCTTGGGCATTTAGTCGGACAGAGTTACACAACTATGACTATCACAACAGACAATAACGGTTATTACGCTTTTACCGGATT
>MGVM01000209.1:0-1742 GCA_001800495.1 Elusimicrobia bacterium RIFOXYB2_FULL_48_7 | reverse complement strand
TTCAATAGGGCCTTTTTTGCTGTTTTTTTCCGATTCCATTAACAACAACTTCTTCGGCACATACATCGTTTCATCCTTCACCGTGAGCGGGCATGTCAGGAATGCCGTGGGTACGCCGATATGGGGTGCCGGTTTCACGCTGGTGTCAGTCTCAAGCGCGCTTGCGACTAATTCGGACAGTTCCGGATATTACCAGTTCACCGGCCTGCTGTCGGATGCCTATGTGCTTACGCCCATCGCCAACGACTGGGTCTTTACGCCTAACAACGAAACCTTTACGCCGCTAGTAGCCGACCAGCCGAACAAGGATTTTACCGGATACCCGCTTATCCGTGTAGATGGTTTTGTCCGCACCGCGTCCAGTTCTCCGATTGGCGGCGTCACAATGACCTTAACGACACTTGTAAACCCGTCAACTACCTATGTTAAATCAACAAACGCTTCGGGTTACTTTGAATTCAGGGATGTTTTGGGCGACAATTACACTCTTACAGCTGTTAAAAACAACTGGTTGTTCAGCCCGCTCGCGAAGGCGTACACGCCCCTTAGCGTATACAGGAGCAGCGAGAATTTCACGGGTTTTACCATTGTTTCGACCTATTCAATAAGCGGATACGTAAAGGACGTTTCCTCAAGCCCGCTCGGAGGGATCACTGTAAATTTATCAGGGAGCGATTCCGCGGCGGGAACCACTGACCCGGCCGGTTATTACAGTTTCGTGAATATTACCAGCGGCGCCTACTCGGTTACGCCGGGTACAGGAGCGTGGTTTTTCTCGCCGCCGGTCATTTCCATCCCACAGCTGAATTCAAGCCAGTCAAACCGGGATTTTACCGCCTACCGCGCTACATTTTCCGTGAGTGGTTACGTGAGAGACTCGTCCGGCACCGCGGTGCCAGAGGTTGCCATGGTTTTAAGCGGAGATAATGCCGCTACGGTTGTAACGGACGCCAACGGGTATTATATTCTGCAGAATATTTCCTCAGGTACATACACAGTTTCTCCTTCAAAAGCGGATTATACTTTCAACCCTGTCTCAAGATCCTACTCCCCGCTGAACTCAAACAGGCAGAATGAAAACTACACGTCTGGCACCGGTAGCGGAAGCGGCGGAGGTGCCGGCGGCGGATCGCAGGAAGCCCCGGCCGAAACTGTCAAACCGGCAAAATTCCATATAGGTTCGGCCGGTGCAATCAGGAAAAAAATCCAGGAACTTGATGAAAAGGTACGAAACAGCAAAAGTCCTTGAAAAAGCGGGGGAAATGGGTTATAATTAAATCATAAGACTGGATTTGGACTTAGTCCAATAAAAGGGGGACATAAAGATGAAAAAAGTTATTGTTTTGTCGTGTTTGGCAGTATCAGCAGTTGCCGGTATTTTGTACGCGCAGGAAGCAGCCACACCTGCGGCCCAGCAGGAACAAACTGCGCCGGAACAGGCCGCGCCGGCCCCGGAAGCAGCAGCGCCCGCCGCACAGGCCGCGCCGGCGCCTTCGCAGGGATCTGACCTTGACAGGGCAATAGCGAATTTAAGGGATAAATCGGTAAAGATACGTTACCAGGCGGTTGTAGACCTTGCCACGATGCAGGAATCCAAAGCGCTTGAAGGGCTGAAATTCGCCTTGAAAGACAAGGAAGTCTCTGTAAGGGGTTATGCGCTTGAAGCCATAGGCGAAATGAAAGACCCCGGCTGCATTTCAGCCATTGCTTCTATGCTTGACGACAGGGACACGAAAGTCCGC
>MGVM01000208.1:3897-5843 GCA_001800495.1 Elusimicrobia bacterium RIFOXYB2_FULL_48_7 | reverse complement strand
TTCGGCAGAAGTTACGCGACCAAGCAGAAAATCAGCACGATGATAATGGACGGGATCGTGCCGTCGCTGTCATTAGCGGTGCCTTCTTTTTTCATAGGATTGTTCGTGGCCCTGGTGATAGCGCTTATCTGCGCCTATTACAGGAACACGCTTATTGACAGGTTCACCGTTATAGCAAGCGTGCTGGGCATGAGCGTGAGCGTGCTGGCCTACATTATCGGCGGGCAGTACCTGCTTGCCTACAAAATGGGTTTGTTCCCGATATCCGGTTACCAGTTCGGCTTTGAAGGGCTGAAATACCTCGCCCTGCCGATGGTGATCTGGATTGTCAACGGAATGGGCTCGGATGTGCGCTTTTTCAGGACTGTTATATTGGATGAAATCAACCAGAATTACGTGCGCACGGCTTACGCGAAAGGCCTCAGCCCAAAGCGGGTGATGTTCAAGCACGTGCTTAAAAACGCGATGATACCCATAATCACCGCGACGGTTATAGTCGTACCCTACCTTTATACCGGTTCGCTGCTTCTTGAAAACTTTTTCGGGATCCCGGGGCTGGGTAACATGACAATAAACGCCATTTCAAATTCTGACTTCCCGATCGTGAAAGCAATGACCTTCATTGGCGCGGTGCTTTATGTGATATTCAACACGCTTTCGGATATTTTGTATTCGCTGGTAGACCCGAGGGTTCGTTTAAAATAAAATGTTCAGTGAACTTTCAAAAAGATTAAAAAGGGATTTGATTGCCAGGATATCGCTTGCGGTGATAGCGGTGTATTTTATTCTCGCTTTTTCAGCGCAGGTTGGCCTGATATTTACCGGTTATGACACTGCAAATTATGCTGAAAGCTACCAGCCGCCGTCGGCTGCCCATATCTGCGGCACGGATTACCTGGGCAGGGATGTCTTTTCAAGGATCGTCCACGGTTCAAGGATAGCGATTTCGGTGGGCATAGTGTCGTCATTCATCGCCATACCGATAGGCGTGTTCCTAGGTTCAATCTCAGGTTATTTCGGGGGCAAAATAGATGAATTTGTTGTGTGGTTTTATACCACGCTTGATTCAGTTCCCGGTTTGCTTCTCATCCTTGCGCTGTCACTGGTGCTGGGGAGGGGACTGTACGCCGTTTACCTGGCGCTTGGGCTGACCACGTGGGTTTCATTGTGCCGGCTTATCAGGAGCGAATTTATCAAGCACCGCGAGCGGGAATACGTGCTGGCGGCAAAAGCCATGGGCGCAAGCAGAACCAGGCAGATTTTCATTCACATATTGCCGAATGTTTTCCACATTGTTATAATCAACTTCTCACTGCGGTTTGTTTACGCGATCCAATCCGAGGTTATACTTTCTTACCTTGGGCTTGGCGCGCAGGACCTGCCGAGCTGGGGAATAATGATAAACGACGCCAAGATCGAGCTGGCCCGCGGTGTCTGGTGGCAGCTTGCCGGGGCGACCGGGGCGATGTTTTTCCTGATACTCGCGCTGAATGTTTTCGGAGATTTCCTGCGCGACACGCTTGACCCGAAATTGAGAGGCGTATAAACCAATGAACGATATAAAAGACATTATCCAGCTTGTAGCCAGGGAAGCAAAAAAATCCGGACTGGGAGTTTTTCTGGTTGGCGGATACCTGCGGGACCTTGTAATGGGAATGCCAAGCACGGACCTGGATTTTGTCGTAAATAAAAACGTATTAAAATTCGTGAAACAGGCCTCGAAAAAACTCAAAAGCAGGGTGATAACGCTTGACGAGCAAAACCGCATTTACCGCATCGTGCTTAAAACAGAAGACCGGCCGCTCACGCTGGATTTCTCAGCGATGTACGGAAAAAACATCAATGAAGACCTTTCGCGCCGTGATTTCACCATAAATGCTTTCGCACTGGCAATAGAAAGCGCCTTTAGACCGGATCTCAGCAGGATAATCGACCCGTTCAAGGGA
>MGVM01000208.1:1366-3888 GCA_001800495.1 Elusimicrobia bacterium RIFOXYB2_FULL_48_7 | reverse complement strand
ATAAAAAGCAAAACCATCCGCTCGATCTCTGAAAAAAACTTTATCGACGATCCTCTCCGGCTACTGCGGGCTTACAGGTTTTCCGCCGAGCTAAAATTTGACATGTCGGAAAAAACTCAAAAACAGATCAAAAAACACCACAGGCTTGTCTCAAAACCCGCCAGTGAAAGGGTAAAGGAAGAATTAATAAAAATACTTGCCGTCCGGGATTCTTCGCGGTATATTTTTGAGATGGACAGGCAAAAACTGCTTGAACCCCTGTTCCCTGGAATACTTGAAATGAAAAAAAGTTCAAGGAATTTCTACTTCCACCCGGAAGGGCTGTGGCAGCATTCAAAGATGGCACTTTCAGGGTTTGAGAGGCTTATTTACCCGCTAGCAGGCGCGGCTGAACCTGTGCCTAATTGGCCAGCGAATTTGGCGCCTATACCCAATATTTATTCACAAGATTACGGGTTTGACATCGAACTCGCTGAAAAAATATCCTCGCACATATCTTCCCGGCTGGCCCTGATTAAATTCGTCACGCTGTTCCATGATATCGCCAAACCGCGCACCGTGGCACGAATCAAAGGTAGAATCAGGTTTTTCAACCACGAATACGAAGGCTCGAAAGAAATAAGGAAAATACTTCAAAAACTCAGGTTCTCCAACAAGGAAATCCAGGCCGCTGAAAAGATAGTCAAGGCGCACATGAGGCCGGGAAACGTGGCTCAGAATTTCCACAGGGGCTCGCTGACCCCGAAAGCGGCGTACCGGTTTTTCCGCGACATGGGTGATGAAACTATTGATATTTTGCTCCTTTCCCTGGCCGACAGGATGTCTTATATCGGCATTTCGGCTAAACCGAAGGAAATAGAACTTCACGCGATCTTTGTAAGTAAATTCTCAAAGCGTTTCTTTGAATACAAGCAGAAAACCAGCCAGCCGAAACTGATTGACGGCTACCAGGTAATGAAACAATTCAAGCTGCCTTCCGGGCCGGTAATCGGCGCTATCCTGAACTTCATCCGCGAACACCAGATAACCGGCAAGGTGAAAACGAAGGAAGAAGCGCTGAAACTCATCAGGAAAAACCTCCCGAAACTGAAAAAAGAATCCAGCCTCTAATCTTCGCCCAGCTCAGATTTGCACCTCAGATACTTTATCTTCGGTACAAACATGACAAATTGTGTTTGTCATGTTTGATTTCCAGGCTTTTTTTTATTATAATTATAATAATTAATCTGCGGGTGTGGTTCAGTGGTAGAATGCGAGCTTCCCAAGCTTGAGATGTGGGTTCGATTCCCATCACCCGCTTATAAACCACATTAGGGAAACATGGACAAAAAAAACCTGATTTTCATACTTATCGTAGATCTCCTGGTGATATTTTTCGCTTTTTCCGTTATCTACACCCGTTACCAGAAATACCATTCCCTTAAAAACCTGCCGCAATCGCAGCTTGCTTCAACTCCAAAAACAGAGGCAATCGCAAAAACCGCGAAAACCGAAGAACCGGAGGCTGAAGAAAAGAGAATATCAAAAAAACCCGCGGGCTCATCGCTCAGGAACATACTTTTCCAGTACAAATCATCAAAGGCAAAAAATGTCCAGCTTATCGGCGATTTCAACGACTGGAAATCTGAGCCCTTGTCGAAATCAAAAACCAAACCGAACACATTTGAACTGGCAAAGAAAATAAAACCCGGAAGCTACGCCTATAATTACCTGGTTAACGGCAAGGTTATCCTGGATCCCAACAACCGCAAGCCGCCGGTTGAAACAAGCAGGGGTTACAAAAGCTCATATCTGGAACTTAAAGCCCGTTGATAATGAAAAAAACCCGCATAATCCTGATTTTTTCCTTTCTCTTCGCGCTCTGCGCGTCGAGCGCTTACGCGCGCATCAATTTCATAGAACAATGGAAACCGGGTGTTGACACCGGCATAATAAGCAGGGGCGATTACGGCCTCGCGGTCAACATGTCGGTAGCGGCTGACGACTCCCACGAAGACACTCTTTCCCTTCCGGTAATATTTACGTACTCTCCGGCGGAATATTTGGAACTGGCCACGGGGCTGGGCGTTATTTCCTACGGCTCAGAAACAGGCATCAGCGACCTGAGCCTGGGAATGAAATACAATTTCTGGAAGGAAGACCCCGCCACCGGCCAGCCGAGCATAGCTGGCGAGTTTGGTTTCCTGCTGCCGACAGCCGACTACAGAAAAAACCTTGGGCCCGGCGGCGTGGGAATAAACTTCAACTGGATACTCCAGAAAACCGTAAGGGAAGTCAGGGGACACCTGGCCCTGGGCTATGAAATACATACTGAAAACCCCGACGACTCTAAACCCGGCAACGAAATAATGTGGTCGGTCGGCGCGCAATACGAGTACAAAAAAAACCTGGAGCTCTACGGTGCGCTCACAGGCATAAACCACTCGCCGGTAAAAATAAACGGCAATGCCGCCCCTGGCAGCTCTTTCCAGGAACTCTACCTGGCGCCGGGCCTTCGGTACAACAACGGCCGGTATGATTTC
>MGVM01000208.1:0-1325 GCA_001800495.1 Elusimicrobia bacterium RIFOXYB2_FULL_48_7 | reverse complement strand
ATTTCAAAAAGGTATCGGATGAGCGCGGCAGGAACGCCCGGGCCGTCTCAAGGATACTGGACGGCCTCAGGAAAAGCGGAAAATTATCGGAAGGAGTGAAGCTTGAGTCGGGCGGGATGTTAAAGGTCCAGATAGACGAGGACGTGCCGCTGAAATACAATTTCCTGACCTCAAAAGCCGACCACAGGATCCTGGGCACGGCCACTTTGCTGCAGCAGAACGGCGACAAGGTGACATTCGTATCCAAGGATATCAACCTGCGCATCAAGGCGGAAGCGCTGGGAATCACTGCCCGGGATTATGAAAAAGAAAAAGTCAAGCTGGACGAACTTTACACCGGTTACGGAGAAGCGCAAATTTCCAAAGAGGACTTTGATTATTTTTTTAAGAATAAGTACCTGCCCGGTAACATCGTGAAGATAAAAAGAGACCTCTACGCCAACGAAATGTTCATTTTGAAAGATACTTCCAACAACTCAAAAAGCATACTTGTAAAATACGCCGCCAAGGGAAAAAAATTCATCCCGCTGTTCCACGAAAACCCTTCCCCGTGGGGATTGAAAGCGCTCAATATCCAGCAAAAATGCGCGTTTGAACTGCTTTTGTGCAACGAAATAACACTGGTCACACTGATCGGCATAGCAGGCGCGGGAAAGACGCTTTTATCGCTTGCCTGCGGTTTGCAGAAGGTGGTGGAGGAAAAACAGTTCAGGCACCTCCTTGTCGCAAGGCCGATAGTGCCCATGGGCCACGATATCGGGTTTTTGCCCGGCACCAAGGAAGAAAAACTTACATCCTGGATGGGAGCGATTTACGATAACCTGGATTTTCTGATGGATAAGACCTCTCACGGCAATGAGCCGCTGGAAAGCGCGGTCAATTACCTGTTTGAATCCGGGCTGATCGAAATCGAGGCGCTTACTTTCATCAGGGGGAGAAGCCTTCCCCAGCAGTACATTATTATAGACGATGCCCAGAACCTTACGCCGCATGAGATTAAAACAATTATTTCTCGCGCGGGGCAGGGCACAAAAATCGTGCTGACGGGCGACCCTCTTCAGATTGACAACCCCTACCTCGACGCCGAGTCCAACGGGCTGACTAACCTGGTAGAAAGGTTCAAGGGCCAGGAAATTTTCGGGCACCTTAATTTCACCCAGTCGGAAAGAAGCCCGCTGGCAGGCCTAGCGGCAGAACTTCTGTAGATTACCGCACTGCCCCTTTTTCTGAGCAAACATGGAAAAAAACCGCAAAAAATCTTTTTTCTGGAGATACCTGTCTTTTTACAACAACTTCAAGCTGAAGCTTGCCTTTGGCGTGCTGTT
>MGVM01000207.1 GCA_001800495.1 Elusimicrobia bacterium RIFOXYB2_FULL_48_7 | reverse complement strand
ACCATTCCGTATACAAGCAGCATGACATTCGGGTTGACGGGATCGTTGGATTCAACATACAAACTTTTTTCTATCACGCCGGTATAATATTTGGAATCAAAGGTCACTTCCACGCTGGTTTCCCCTCCGGGGCTTACTGTCTTGGTGGATATTTCCGCCACCGTGCAGCCGCAGGTGGACCTGACCCTGCTGATAACAAGATCCGCGTCCCCGTTGTTGCTAATCCTGTATAAATGCGACACCTTGTTTCCCTGCGGAATATTGCCGAAATCCCAAACGTCGCTGTCAATCCTGATCTTCGGCGCAGGCACAGGAGCCAAAGGCACTACCTGCGCGGTTGAAACCGCAACGGCAGGCACGGCTTTTTTCGAAGATTTCGCCTTACCGGCGCTTTTCACCGGCGCATCCGCGCCAAAAACTAAACCCGCGCAGTAAAAACCGGCAACCAGCATGATTACAGCCATTTTCTTTCTATTCATTTTAATACCTCTTTTTCCAGTCAATTTCTATAATGCTATTATATATTATTCCTCTTCCTGTTTCAATTTTGAGAGCGTGACACTGGTTTTTGTTTCAACCAACAGCAAAGGCGCGATCTTCCCGGTTATCTCCTCCGGCCACGCCCCGCCAACGACAACCTTTTCAAAAGCAGAAGCATCCAGCGTGGAAACCTCGCTCCATTTGTTTATTTCCTTTATTATACTCTCCAGTTTTTCCCTCTCCAGGCTGCCTTTTTTGGGAATCGAGGCGCTGCGTTTGTCTTTTATGGAAAGCTTGTGCGTGCTACCCATGACAACTTCTATCTTTTCATTTTTCGCGTACGCTACTGCGGCTTCGCGTATTTTCTGAAGAGTTTCTTCAATGGTTTTCGTTTTCTGAGCGGCTTCCTTTCTTAATTCCGTCAGCTCAGCCGACGCCTTCGCGTAAGCGTCAACTAGCTGTACGCCGTCGTTTTTAAGGAACTCGTTTTCCGGGAGGGCCTCAGTGAAAAACTGATGCTTCCTTTTCGGGCAGAGGTCCTGGTAGGAGCACCACTCGCACAGGGCACTTTCTTCCGGCAGGAATTCCCTGGTGCTTTCTATCTTTTGAATGATCCCAATAACGCTTCTTTTCAGGTTTTCCAGCTGTTCCGGTGTCCGGGTGGACACCATCTCTTTGTCGAACGCCACGAAATGCCAGATCAGGTTCACTTTCTTTACGTCGCACCACATTTTCTCCAGGCCAATCTGGTAAAGGGCTAGCTGGCGGTCCGAGTCCAGGTATTTTTGTTCGGATAGCGTGCCGGAGGTCTTGTAATCATGGATTTCGTAGGCGCCGTCTTTGGTGAGTGCTATCCTGTCCAGGTAACCCGTAACCTTGTATTTGCCTTCAGCGTCTATTGGTATGGCTATGCCCTTTTCAAGCCCAAGAGTTACCGCCTGGTCGAACGGCTGGTACATTTTATAGTAACCCTCTATGAATTTCCTGCCGAGATTTTTATAATCGGCGGCGGACAGGTTCTCCTTTGTGATTATAAGCTTGTCGGTGAACTTTTTATCCCAGGCGTTTTCATAGAATTTCAGCAATTCCGGCAGGGGATATAGCTTGAACTTCAGGGTTTTGTAGAGTTCTTCCATAACTTCATGGAAGCGCGAGCCCAAAAACGCCTCAATTCCCTCTTCGTGGCGGTCGATGCGGTCGATGTAGATGAATTTATACTGCAGGGGGCAGTTTTCGAAGGCTTTCAGCCGCGAATGAGAGTAACTGGCCATGATTGATTATATCTTTTTTTGACTCTGTCGGCAATTTTTCGCCATGCTTCATTTTATTGTATAATGTTGTCCTATGGGAAAAATATTCCATACTGCCGGGCTCCGGATAATGCTGCCTGCGTTATTTTTCTGCCACACAGCGGCTTTTGCCGGACTTTCCGCTCAAACCAGCGTGCAGATTGACATTTCCCCCCTCATTCCTTTTTACCAAACCCTCACCATTGACGAGAAAAACGAGCAGGCCCGCGATTGGGCGCTCTACGGCCTCCTTGCCAAGCTGAACATTTCCCAGAAGAAAATGGCCGAAATGTTCAAAGGTTCCGCGCCTCTCCGGTTCCCTTATCTTAAAGACTCGGTTGGATACAAAATATTGTCCGGCAGGGTTGAATACCTGTCTGGAACGGACTGCATTGTCCTGGTGCAGGAAGAAAACAGGGACAACAAACCGCTTATCGGCGCCCTGACTGACAAAAAATACTCCGCCACCAACTACCTTCCGGAAAAAATACATATTTATTCCTACAGGGCCGATATTCCCGCGGGCACAATAACCGTTTCTTATTACAAAACTGAACCCGGCAAAAAGCTTTTCGGCCCGGAGTACGGCTACGCCGAAAAAGAAGTCAGGAATCTGGATGATTTCCGGCAGTTCATGGGAAATATCGACGATATCCTTTCCATGCGCTGGAAAGACAACAGTGTAACCTTCGCGGGCCGGAAGTACCCGGCTGACTCCAACCGCTCGCTTACAACCGAAGATATCGCCACGCTTTACCAGGCCTACATGGTCCAGGTCACTCCAGAAAAGGAAGAAAAACACAAACATGATTACAACCTTTTCATCAACCAGAAATACGAAGAAGTATTAAAGCTCAATCCCGGCCTGGAAAAAGCCATAAGCCGCGGCAAAACAAAAAAGAAGGAAGTACTGGACTATATACGCCAGCGTATCCCCTACACTCCGCTTGGTGAGGAGGATGAAAACGTCGGTTTTTCACTGGACCCGGGGATGGATTACCGGGCTGTAGCCGACGACCTTGAAAAACTTGCCGGCAAGGACCCCGGCTCCGTTGACACACAGGACACGGAACTTTGCGGCTTCATAGATTCAATCCGGGAAGATATCGTTTCCACCGCCGGAAAAGTCAGGAACAGGGAGGATCTGGAACCGGTTCTGGTACTCTTGAGAAAATACAGTAAAACCGAAAACAGGGCTCAGGCGCATTTCGTTGACATTCTAAAAAGGATCCAGATGAAAAACTCATACCAGCTCGCCCGTTACGACGGCAAAATGAAAGGCACAAGCCCCGCGATGGTCCTGTTCTACACCGACCTTACCGCCAAGCTTTGGGCATTGGATTTCGACGGCTCCGCCCCGCGCAACACCATCACCGGGTTCAGGGCTATGTCGGAAATAAGGGTACCCAAGCTTTATTGGGATGACTTCGTCAAACTCTCAAAAACACGGCTTTGGTTCGGCGTGAAAAAAGACGCGTTTGAAGTCTACGGCAAAAAAGCTGTTTTTGAACCCGTTGCCACGAGGGTTTACGCCGCGTCATCCGATCCCCTTTTTCCGGGCAAGGAATCCAAGCCAAATTACCAGAGCGGCGAATTCCTGGGCTGGTGGGACAAGCACTATGAAACAATGGCGGATTTCGAGCCGCAGTACCACAAGCTCAACCAAATCCAAAAATGGAGTTGTATCCTCATGATATTGAAGGAAGAAAAAAACCGCGCGCTGGATTTTCTTTTTAACGTGAGCGTGGAGCGGAATCTCGACTACGAAACCTGGTACAGGGTTACTCCGTACCTTAAAGTGAAGCCGGAAATCGCTTTCATTGACAAAACCAAATACAACAGGACCACGGAATGCCTGCCGATTTTTTACTCGCAGAATTACCCTCTGATGGGGCAATCATTCTTCCTGTTCGGCGGCGTTTCACTGGCGTCAAAAAACGACATACTGGGAAAACTTAAGAAAAAAACCAGCGGCTATGCCGCTAAAGGCGGGGATTCGGGCGAACCATCTGCTTCGGGCATTCCGGCCGCCCCCGGCGCGAAGCGCTCTAACAGGATCGGGCCGCCCCTATTGAAAGCAAAAACCAGGCAGGAATCCTCCGGCACGGCAAATACCTATACCCCCTCACCTCTTGCACTTGAAGACAAGCCCTCCATTAAAATCCCATGCCGGGCAGACGGTGCAAATTATGGTGAGCTTTTAGCAGAAAAAAATGCCGCCGGCGTGAAACTAAGTTTTGAAAAAGGGCCCGCTGCGATAGCCAACGATATTCTTCAGGGCTTCGCCGAAATCCAGGACGCCCGCAGGGAAGGATTCAAGGACGAAAGAATTTTCCGCCAGCTTCCCGGCATAGAATCCGCGGTCAGGGTTGAGAACTGGAAAACCTACCTGATAAAAAGCAGTGCAATCAAAGATATGTGGCTTTATGTTAACCTGAATGAACAGGAAAAGAAGGCATCTTACATAGCCAAAGCCGCCGGCACGGAAGCCGATTCAGACAGCGTTTACGCCCGCCTCATCACCCAGTCCCAATTTGACAAACTCACAAAAGAAAAGCAAACCATAAAGATATTCTGACATTGATATTCCCCTCCAAAAGCAATATAATAAAAGCATTGATTATTGCGACAAGTCAATACTTTTGAAGTTTCTCTGATTTCTCAAGGTTTGGGAAGAAATCTGTGAAAACACATTTCAAAAGAAGCAGAAGAAAGTGAATGTTATCGGAAGTAACCTTGATCAATCTTGAATAATTTTATGGTTAAGGTTGTTGTAGAAATAATTCACTTTTGAATTTTGTAGCGGCGTGATTTATCACGCAATAATATAAAGTTGTCCTAATATGTCCGATAAATCGGACCGCTACGAAAACTGAATCTAAATTCACTCAAGACAAGTAGTAGAAGGAATTATTTTTCAGGTTGCTGTTAGTAGTCAGGATTTCTATCAGAAGTCTTGACTGAAAAATTGGCATAGAAACTACTGACTTTCTTAACAAGTACAAAAAGTACGCAACGTCACCCATCTCTAAAAAAAAGGAGCAACTGATATGGTAACATTTTTAGTTTTAGGAATTGTTATAGCGGCCATAATTATCGTATTCGCAATACAAAACCCCGCAACAGTATTTATTACATTTATTGCCTGGCAATTAAAATGCTCGTTAGCTATAGCTCTATTATTTATGTTCATTCTTGGCGCTATATTCAGTTTATTGCTGGTTCTTCCCGTTATTATCAGAAAAAAATTGATTGCTTCAAAACTAGAAAACAAGATCCGGGAAATGGAAAACAAAATAGAAAAAATCAAATCCACATAATTTGAGCATCAGTTCCCCCTCCACACCCCACGTTTAATCCAAAATACTAGATGCCATTTCAATTGACACAATAAGGCGATTTTTTATATAATTTGCTCACAAAGCATACCTGTCAGTCCTGCACGCTATAATTATAATAATTAAAGACAAGGGAAATTAGGAAGGTAATATGACCAAAAAAATTGTTTTAGCTTATTCAGGCGGTTTGGATACATCCATAATGATAAAGTGGCTCAAGGACACTTACGACGCCGAGGTCATCGCGGCCATTATCGACGTGGGCCAGAACGAAGACCTGCCTGCCATAAAAAAACGCGCGCTTGCCACCGGCGCCAGTAAGGCCTATGTAATTGACGCTAAAAAGGAATTCGTAACCGATATCATTTTCCCAGCGGTCAAGGCGAACGCGATATACGAGCACAAATACCTGCTTGGGACATCGCTTGCCCGGCCGATCATAGCCAAGAAAATAGTTGAGATAGCGAAGAAGGAAAACGCCTGGGCTGTCAGCCATGGCGCTACCGGCAAGGGCAACGACCAGGTGCGTTTCGAGATCACTTTCCGGGCTTTCGCGCCCGGGATCAAGATCATTGCCCCCTGGCGGGAATGGGACATGAAATCGCGCACGGACGAGATTGACTACGCGCAGAAACACAATATACCCATTACGGTTTCCAAGGCGAAACCCTATTCCTCCGACGCAAACCTCTGGCACATCAGTTACGAAGGCGGAATACTGGAAAACCCGGACAACCCGCCCACGGAGGACATTTTCCAGCTGACAAGGCCCATTTCAAAGACGCCCAATAAACCGGGTTTTGTTGAAATATACTTTGAAAAAGGCGTGCCGAAGAAGATCAACGGCAAAAGCTATGAGCCGGTCGCGCTAATCGCCGCGCTCAACAAGATTGGCGGCCTGCACTGCATCGGCCGGACGGACCTGGTTGAAAACCGGCTGGTGGGCATGAAGTCCCGCGGGGTATATGAAACACCCGGAGGCACATTACTGATGTTCGCTCACCGCGAGCTGGAATACCTGACGCTTGAACGCGACACGTTCCATTACAAGCAGATGATAGAGCAGAAATACTCCGAGCTTATCTATAACGGGCTCTGGTACAGCCCCCTGCGCGAAGCGCTCGACGGCTTCATAGAAAAAACGCAGGAATACGTGACCGGCTCCATCAAGCTGAAACTCTTCAAGGGCAACATCAACGTGGAAGGCCGCAAGGCAAAAAGTTCACTTTACTGGGAGAAGCTAGCGACTTTCGAGACGGAAGATATTTACAACCAGTCCCACGCGGAAGGTTTCATAAAGCTTTTCGGGCTGCCGGTGGAAGTGAACGCGATACTGCGGAAAAAGAAATAGTCAACACTGCCGATAAATCGGCAACTACAAAAATACCAGCAATGATCAGGTGATAATATGACAACAAACGAAAAATTTTTAGCGTCTTTCTCTTTTGACAAGCGGCTCGCGCTGTATGACATAACCGGTTCTATCGCGCATGTGAAAATGCTAGCGAAATGCGGGATCATACCCAATGCGGACGCGACAAAGATAGTCAAAGGCCTTCAAAAGATAGAGAAACTCCTGAAAACCGGGCGATCGCTCCCCACGCAGGAAGACATCCACTATGCCGTTGAAAAGAAACTCATTGACCTTATCGGCGAGAAAACCGCCGGCCGGCTGAGAACCGCCCGGAGCCGGAACGACCAGATAGCATTGGACCTGCGGCTGTACCTCAAGGACCAGATCAATAAAACAATATCCCTGATCTCTATTTTCCAGGAAAACGTAATTGAGCAGGCGAAGGATAATGAGGGCAAGCTGATGCCCGGCTACACGCACCTCCAGCCGGCTGAGCCCGTACTTTTCTCCCATTACATTTTGTCTTACGCTTGGATGCTCCAGCGGGACAAAGAACGCCTCCAGGATTGTTTCAAGCGGGCTGACG
>MGVM01000206.1 GCA_001800495.1 Elusimicrobia bacterium RIFOXYB2_FULL_48_7 | reverse complement strand
GGTGATGGAAAGCATCGCGGGTTTTTCCGTGACAGTGACAACGTCGGAAAGCTGTATGAGTTCCCCCCGGCTGTTCCTGACAAGTATTTTTTTAATGTCCTCCGGGCGGCTTCTTTCGCTTGAGACCATCTGGACGAGTATGTCATAACGCCTGCCGCCGCGGGTAAACCTGCCGGCCCTCAAGCCGCCTATCATTGAGCTTATGGAGTTGCCTATCGCGGACATGCTTACACCGCGTTCCGCGGCCTTTCTCCTGTCGGGCAGGATCCTGACCTCCGGCGCGCCGATGTTATAATCCGAATCCACGTCGGCCATCAACCCCGACGCTTCCATCTTGGTTTTCAGCTGCCCGCTGAGCTCGGCAAGTTTGCTCCACTCAGGGCCGTTGAGCGTGAATTCAATAGGGTAACCCCTCTGCGAAGTGAGCCCCATCATCGACAGGTCCAATATGCTCACTTTTTCAATTCCGGGAATGGTTTTCAGTTCCTTGCGCAGGACGGGGATGAATTCCTGCTGGGTCAGCGGCCTTTTCTTTGCCGGGTCTATGGGCCGCTTTGAGCGGTCTTTAAGGGTGATGTTCACGCCGCCTGAATTCGAGCCGAAATTGCTGTAATAAGTTTCTACTTCGCCGTGCTTCATCACTGCCTGTTCCACTTTTTTCACTACCTGGTCCGTGAATTCAAGCGCCGAGCCTTCCTTCGTGGAAATCCTTATGTTCAGCCGGCCCTGGTCCTGTGGCGGGATAAATTCTTTCTTTAAAACACCCAGCAATCCGAGTGAAATCATGAAAACAGAAAACGCGCCGCCGATCACTTTCCACCTGTTATGCAGGCACCATTTAAGCGACAGGGAATATTTCTCCCTGAGCATCAGCATGAAAGAGTCCATCCACTTGCCCAGGCCCGTGGTGTGGCCGGTTTTAAGGAACTGCGCGCTGTACATCGGCGTGAGCGTGAGGGCGCCCAGCAGGGAGATCATGACAGCGGCGGAAATGGTGACGCCGAACTGGAAAAAATATTTGCCGATGACGCCCTTCATGAATATCACCGGCACGAATATGGCCAGGATGGCTACGGTGGCGGCTATGGCCGCGAAGGTGATCTCGCGCGCGCCTTTTATGGCGGCGCATATCCTGCTTTCACCTTCCTCCCTGTGGCGGACTATATTCTCAAGCATCATTATGGCGTCGTCAACCACAATGCCCACTACCAGTGAAAGCCCCAGCAGAGTGAAAGTGTTGAGCGTGAAACCCATGATGTTTATTACGAAGAACGAGCCGAATATGGATAACGGTATGGTTAAAAATACGTTCAGCGCCGAGCTGAAGGAGCCCAGGAACAGCCAGCAGACCAGCGCTGTCAGGACGACCGACAGGAACATGATAAAATATATTTCCTTGATGGATTCCTCGATGAACACGGTGGTGTCGAAACGCACCTGGATATCCATCCCGGCGGGCAGGTATTTCTGTATTTCCTTTATTTTATCCTTCACGGCGCGCGCGACCGCCACGGAATTGGTGCCTCTCTGTTTCCTTATGCCTACTCCCACGGTATTTTTGTCCATGGTGCGGGATATCTGCCGCACATCCTCAAGCCCGTCCTCCACCCGCGCCACGTCGCCGATGGTGAATTTTTTCCATAAAGCCGAACCCCCGCGCCGGGCAGGAATTACCAGCGAACTGAACTCTTCCACGGAGTTCGCCTCTCTGTCACGCGCAGGTTGAATTCCCGCGTGCCAGTGTCAATGTAGCCCGCCGGTGTTTCAACATGCTGGAAGCCGATTGCGGAGACGAGGTCATCTATGGTCAGCTCGTAATCGCGCATTTTTTGGGTGTTCAGCCACACCCTCAAACTGGGCTCCGCGAAACCGCCGAGCATCACCTCGCTCACTCCAGGGATCCTTGTAAACTGGTCGCGCAGGTTGTCCCGCGTGAATTCCATCAACTTTTTTGTCGGCACGGTACCGGTCAGCGTGATCCACATGATCGGCTGGTCCTCGGGGTTGCTTTTGCCGATAGTAACCGGGTCCATGTCCCTGGGAAGATGCCCCTGCACCCTGGCTATCTTGCTCTGGACTTCCTGCAGGGCGACATCCACATTCTTGCTCAGGTCAAACTGGATCCTCAAGGACGAACTGCCCTTGCTGGAACTTGAAAATACGTCCTGCACTCCCTGAATGCCCATCACCGCGCCTTCAAGCACGTCGGTAACTTCCGTTTCCATGACTTCCGGGGCCGCGCCTTCCCAGTGGGTCCAGACGCTTATCATCGGGTTATCGACATCCGGAAGTTGGCTTATCCCGATAAAATTCAGGGATATAGCGCCGAACACAATGATGCCTATCATCAGCATCCAGGCAAATACGGGGTTCTTGATCGAGATATCGGAAAGCGTCATTTCTACCTTCTTTTATTCCTCTTTATTTTACCGCGATGTCCAGCAGCGCCTTATTAAGCTTGGCCTGCAGGACCGCATTATTCAAATTATTTTTCACGTCGAGCAATATCAGGGTCGCCTGGATAACATCCAGGTTGGTAACCATCCCTACGGAATAATCCTTCAGCTGCAGCTCGTAGCTGCTTTGCGACTTGGAGTAAGCGTCCTTAAGCGCGGAAACCTGCTCAAAAGATGATTCCAGCGAAGCATAAAGCTTGCACACCTGCGTCCGGGCTTCCTTCTGCGCCAGGGAGAGCGCCTCACCGTATTCTTTCAGTTTCTCCTGTTCCTCATTCACAGCCGCCCTGTTTATTCCCCCGCGGTAAAGGGGTATGGTAAGAAATAAACCCGCGCCCCACTCATCCCCGGATAAAAATCCGCTTCGGCTGGGGTACCAGGACCCGTTGAAATCAAGAGCCGGCAGGAAATTCCCCTTCGCACGCGATACCTGCAGCGCCTGCGCCTTCACGTTTTCTTTTGCGATCATTATATCGGAACGGCTGCCGGTTTTTTCCAGGTATTTTGCGGCAGGGCCGGTTTCCGCGGCCGAGGGCTCGGGTAGGTTTTCCGAAATGCTTATGCCCGGCGCTTCTATGCCGGTGAGAAATGACAGGTCTTCAAGCGCGTTTTTCCTGTCTCCGGAGATTTTCTGTTTTTTTGAACGCAGCACCGAAATCTGCGACTGGAGCATGTATATTTCGCTCTGGCGTGCCTTGCCGAGATTGACCCAGATGAGCAGGTCTTTTTCGCGCGCGCTCATCATTTCAAGAGTCTCGCTGACATTTTTCAACTCGGATTCTGTCTGCGCCAGGGCGTAAAACGCCCCCGCTACCGCTGAATCGAGGTTCCTGCGGGAATTTTCCAGCTGGAGGCGCGCGGACAATTCTTCAGATTCAGCTATTTCAACGGCTCTCTTGTTGCGGAAACCGGAAAACAGCGGCTGTGCGACCGAAACTTCCGCCGCGCTGCCCGTATCGCCGGGCCTTGCTGACTGCTGGTAGTTGAAATCAGCGCTCGGCAGGCGCGCGCCCGACGCCCGAAGCTTCGCCTGGCCGGACTGGAGTATTTTCTGCTCCTGGATCTTTATGGCGCTGTTGTTTTTCCTGGCCATACTGATGCAGCCGTCGAGCGTTACAGGGTTTGCCGCGTTCTGGGAGAATAAAAGCGTGCCGTTAAAAAACAACAACGCCGCAAACGCGCATATAGTTTTATTATAAATCATTATTTTTTACCTCAGTCATGATTAGACGTATTTAATGCTTAAATAGTTACGCTTTGTGCAATAAATAGTTATTTGGCGCCGTTTTCTATTTCTTTCAATGCTTCCCTTGCCATCATCCTGATACTCCAGGATTCATCGTTCAGGATTTTTTCCAAAGAGCCCGAGGCGCGTTTGTCCTTCAGCTTTCCAAGGGCGTAAATTATGGATGTCTTTATATTAACGTTTTTTTCCTGTTCCAGCATCGCGATCAGCGGCTTCACGGTTTTTTTGCTGCCCGAATCGCCTACTATCTCTATGAAAATGCAGCACGCAGCCTCGTCGCTTCCGTTGGCTTTTATGAACGACTGCACGGCTTCACTGTCAATCTCCTTCATCGCGAGCAGTTTATTAACGCTTGCCCTCGCCTTGTCCCATTCTCCGGACTGCGCTGCGCCGAGATACTCGCCCAGGTATTCGTGGGTCTGCCTGGTGCATTCCTGCGAAACCTTGCAGCCCGCAAGCATGAATGAAAACAATATAACCGCAAATATTTGCCTGAAATTACCCTGCATCGTTATTCCAGTATTACTCCGAGTGAAACCAGTATGGACATCGGCTGGGTCACGTCCAGGTGCACGCCGTTGAGCTGCACATCCCTGAAATCCACACCGTCTATCCTGGCGCCGCACAGATTTGCGCCGAAAAGCTTCGTTTTTGAAAGGACCGCGCCCGTAAGGTCCGCGCCCTGCAGGTCCGCTTTTTCAAGGTTACAGCCGTAAAAATCAGCTTCCCTGAAAATAACTTTTTTCAGGTCGAATTTCTTCAGGTTGTTATGCCTTAAATTGACGTAGGACCAGTCGCCTTCTTTTATGGCTGCTCCGCTTAAAACCGCTTCGGTGAAATTAGAACCGGACATCTTGCAGTTGTCAAATTTTGAAGAAAAGAGGTTGGCCTTGGTGAAGTTGCAGTTGGTAAAAGCGGAATTCGCGTGAACAGAAGCGTTCAGCGCCGCGTGCAAAAAATCGCAGTCCGAGAAAATACATGAGTATGTTTTAATTTCTTTCAGGATGGCTTTCCTGAAGCTACATTTAACGAACTCACACTTTTTCAGCTCCAGGCCGTCCAGGTCCGCGCCTTCGAAGTTCTCACTTGTATATTTCCCGCCATTTTCGATTTTCATCGCCGCCTCACTCCAGCCCTCTTTTGAAATTAAACTTCACGGTATCTTCGAGGTTCTTCAGGTCAAGGAAGGCGGCGTAGAGTTCCTTCCACTTTTTTTTGTCCGGCTTCACAAAGTTAAGGTCGATCCCGAAATTCATTATGCCAAGCCCCACGAGTTTCCTGCGCACCGTGAAATTCATTACGGGCGTTTCGGGAATAATGACTCCGGAGCCGGACTCGTATTTCAATTCAAAGTTCTCATTGGACCTGTTAGTAATCCTGCCTTCGGCGAGATAATCCGCTGAAAGCATCCTTGAACGGGAAAGCGCCGGGTGCCCGAACAGGTAAACAACCAGCCGCGAGCGCAGTCCCGCCTGGGCCAGGCGCTGGATGTTCAGGAAGTCATCCTCCCAGGACGCGGTGAAATATTTCACACCCAGGTCTTTGTAAACCCTGGCGGCAAAAGCATTTTCGGTGTAAAGATAATGCCCGGCCACCTTCGGGATATCATCCGCGAAATAACTAAAATGCGAGATATTGTTCAAAACCCAGTATTTGGCCCCGGCGCCGGCCAGGGCGTTTATGGCCTGTTCATAAGCCGGAAAATCCTTCTGGCTTATATACGGCGTCAATTCGCAAGAAAAATCCGCGGCATGGCACTCCAGCGTGTCAGCCAGCGCCCTGAAAGCGTGCATGTTCTCGCGGTTGAGGCTTAAAACTATCATGTTGCTTTTTGAATTCAACGGCAGAATTTCCAGCCAATCAGGGTTATCAATTTTGACCCAGAGCGCCTCTTCCATTGGCGTGCCCCATGCCACTCGCTTAGAAGAGTATGGGGCGCGCTCTTCAACCTCAGCGTCTTTATCATTCCATTGCCGCGCGATCAAATTCGGGTAAACAAGCGGCTTGTACTTTGTGTCCCCTCTCAGTTTGCCGTTATAAGATTTATAAATTGTGTCAACTTCCTTTGTCAGCACTTTTTCATCCCAATCAGCGTCACCCGCCTTGAAGACCGGGCTGCCCGCCTTGAATATATCCGTGCAGCTGAACCTGAAAGCGCTTTCTTTCGAAAGTTCGTGCATGTGCGGTAGCTTGATATTAACGGTTCTGTCCGTTGACGGGTCAGCTATCCTTATCCTGTCGCCTTCTTTTAATACGCAGTCTGCCTGTACTGTTACCGATGCGCCGTCTGACTTCGCGACGCTGCCGATATTAAGCCCAAGGCATTGGGCGCTCCCGGGATTGAATAGCGATGAATCGGCCCCGCTAAAGAAAAGCATGGTCTTTGAGCGGGCCCAGTCCGCGGCAAGCATTTTTTTCGCTTCCTCAATATTTTTTTCAAGTTCCGCTTCGCTGGAATCTAAAAGCATCCTGTAGGCGCTCACGACATTATAAACATATTCGCTGCTGCGCATCCTGCCCTCGATTTTCAGGGAATCGATACCTGTTTTTCTTAATAATTTTATTTCGCCCGCAAGTTCCAGGTCTTTCGGTGAAAAAAGGTACCCGCTTTTCCCGTTACCTGCGAGGGGCCGGTCCATTTTCCATATGCGCCGGCAGGGCTGGGTGCA
>MGVM01000205.1:27286-28324 GCA_001800495.1 Elusimicrobia bacterium RIFOXYB2_FULL_48_7 | reverse complement strand
AGCTTTTTTTGCCCTGATACAAACGGGTATCAATCGGGGGTTTTGGCCGGGAGTATTGCTCGCATCCGGAATTTTCATTAACGACATTGTCATTGTCCTTGTTTCACTTTTTGGCGCAACCAGTATTTTTGATGAAAATGCAAAGTACCAGACAATGGGTATAGCGGGAGGCGCTTTGTTGATTATTTTCGGCTTCTTTACCTACAAACGTAAAACACAACTTGAGGTACCTGAGGACCAAAATATGGATGCCAAATCGCCTCACCCATTGGTATATTTTGGAAAGGGATTTCTTTTAAATACGGCCAATCCTTTTATCTGGCTATTTTGGATCAGCATTGTAATGGGTATCACTTCCCGATACGGGGGACAAAAAATCGATTTATTCCTATTTTTTGCCGGAACACTTTCGGTGGTGTATATCACAGATATTATAAAAACCTTTGCCGCTTCACGCTTCAAGAAATTTGCAACCCATAAGTTCTTGATTTTAATTAATAAACTTGCAGGTATCGCCCTGGCTGGATTTGGTATATTTTTAATAATCAGATCAATATTCCAATTTTAAAGATAGAATAAGTCCCCCTTTTCAATCTTATTTACACTTGATTTTGGCTCTTAAAATAACCAATTTCAACACCCGCATCCCCACCGATTTTACTGTTATTTTTTCACACAAATCATAAAATCTTATACAATTTATGTGAAATATCATAACAGTTTTGCCTGATCAGGGCCGTATCATTGCATCGTTAAAGATAGCGAACGAAACGGCTATCAATTATAATATTCACTAAATATAATAAGATGAAAAGAGTAATGATTAAAAACCGGATGCTGATCGCATTTACAATCCTCGTACTTGGATTTACCTCATGCGATAAAAAAGAAGATGCTGTCGCCACACTGAACGACACCGTTAACCTTAAAACCAACGAAGCAAGTCAGACTGACCTGGATGGCTTGATTTATATGCGAGAAGAAGAAAAACTGGCAAGAGATGTATATGTTTATCTGAACGAACTGTATCAAATTCCG
>MGVM01000205.1:5671-27145 GCA_001800495.1 Elusimicrobia bacterium RIFOXYB2_FULL_48_7 | reverse complement strand
TGGGACGGTGATTTGAACCCTGACGGCGTATCCGTGCCTTTAACATTCAAAATAAATAGCGGATTGAACCTGTTTTTTACACCTTCCTATTTTATATTGGATGAAATCAGCGCGGCCAACGACCCGGGCCTGCTGTCTGAACAGTTGGGCTGCGATTTAATCATTAGTGAAACGCTCAGCCTTAAAGCAGCTGTGGCGGCCTATCAGTCCCAGTTTGTGAAAGGCGGAAAACTTGATAACAGCGCCAAGACGAATACCAATGGCACTGCCGCATTAAGGAATGATTACAATGCAGTCAACCCCAGCTTGCAGTTGAACATGGGCGAGGTATTTGGCTATTCTCTCAGCATTTTTGGGGATTTCGTCACAAATCCAAGCACGAGCACGGCTAATGCCGGGTCTGCCATAGGTATTGTTTTCGGAGCGCCTAAAGTGGCTTCAGCGGGAGATTGGCAGGTGAAAGCATTATCAAGATACCTTGAAACAGACGCTTTTCTTGATACCCTGCCTGATTCAGATTCCTACGGCGGGGCTACCAATTGCAAGGGCTATGAGCTTATTATCTCTTACGGCCTAAGCCCGAATGTATCGCTGGGCATTGACTATTACAGCATGGATAAGATAACCGGCGCGTCTTCAACAACCCCGAAAAGCCTTACCCAGGTTGATTTAGTTTTGAAGTTTTAATTAATTAAAAAATAACAGGAGGAATACAATATGGAAGCAACAAAATTCGTTTTAGCAGCAGTGCTTGGATTGACTTTGTTAAGCGGCAGTATATTCGCAGCCGGGAAGAAAATTGTAGTAGAAGGCTCCACAACGGTTCTTCCTATCGCGCAGGCAGCAGCAGAGAAGTTTATGGACATGAATCCTGAAGCAAATATAACTGTGCGGGGCGGCGGTTCAGGTGTGGGCGTGGCTTCCCTGATAGACAAAACCTGTGATATTGCGGATTCTTCCAGGCCGATGAAAGACACGGAAGTACAAAAAGCAATAGGCAGGGGAGTAGAACCTAAAGCCTATGTAGTTGCCATGGACGGCATCGCGGTAATCGTTAATCCGTCAAACCCGGTAAATGCCCTGACAAAAAAAATAGTCAAGGATATATATACGGGGAAAATTTCAAATTGGTCCAAAGCCGGCGGGCTGGACCTGAAAATTGTAGTGGTTTCACGCGACAGCGCAAGCGGTACTTTTGAAGCTTTTGGAGCGCTTGCCCTGGGCGGCATGAAAGTGCGTAAAGACGCCCTTATGCAGGCATCAAACCAGGCGGTGGCAAACACTATCACCAACACACCCGGCGCCATCGGCTATTGCGGCATCGGCTACCTTTCGGATAAGGTGAAAGCCGTGCCCATAAACGGCGTTACGGCCGCAAAAATGACTGTCCTGTCAGGAAAATACCCCTATTCAAGGCCGCTTTTCATGTACACCAACGGGGAAGCGCAGGGCACAATAAAACAATTTATAGATTTTATTCTTGGTGATGAAGGGCAAAAGCTGGTTGAAGAAGAAGGGTTTGTAGCGTTGAAAGATAATAAATAACGATCACTATAATATCCGCCGGCTGTATTAGCCGGCGGGTATTTATATTTAAACATGAAAGAAAAAATATATAGGTGGTTTTTCAGCGTTCTCGCATTTTCTTCTCTGGTATTCCTGGCGGGGATTATATTTGTTTTATTCAAGGAAGGCCTGCCGATATTCAGGGAAGTCAGTTTTTTTAATTTCGTTTTCGGGTCCTCCTGGTACCCAACTTATTCCCCGCCCGAATTCGGGATATTGCCGTTAATTCTGGCATCAGGGCTGGTAACCGCAGGAGCGATGGTAGTGTGCGTGCCATTAGGCGTGGGCAGCGCGCTGTTTATCCACGAACTCTCCAGTGAGAGAACTCGGTCCATATTAAAGCCGATGATTGAATTATTGTCCGGCGTACCTTCTATTTTATTCGGATTTTTCGGGATAGTGGTAATTGCCCCTTTCATACAAACAACTTTAAACCTGCCTACCGGGCTCTGCGGTTTTACGGCAAGTTTGGTGCTGGGCATCATGGCAATACCCACTGTCTGCAGTATTTCTGAAGACGCGCTGGGTTATGTCCCTAAAAGTTTCAGGGAAGCTTCCCTCGCTTTGGGCGCCAACAGGTGGCAGACTTTGACCCGCGTAGTATTGCCGGCGGCGGGGTCGGGCATCTCTACTTCCATCATTCTGGGCATGAGCAGAATTGTTGGCGAAACTATGACAGTATTGATGGTTTCTGGCGGCGCCGCGGTAATCCCCACTTCATTTTTTATCCCCATCAGGCCCATGACTTCCACTATCGCCGCGGAAATGGGCGAAAGCGCCATGGGCAGCAGCCATTACCACGCACTATTTGCCATAGGGCTGGTTCTGTTTTTAATTACGTTAGCGCTGAATATTGCGGCTGAATTAATCAGCAGGAAATACCGCATGAAACTGGGGTTGGCGCAATGAACAAAAAAATCGTCCAGGGGCTGGGCTTCGCGGTTTTATATTTATGCCTGGCGGCCACCCTGTTTTTTCTGGGTACAATCATTTATTTTATATTAGTTAAAGGAATAAAAATAATAAACTGGGGATTCCTGACGGAAGTCCCCAGAAGGGCAATGACCGAAGGCGGTATTGCCCCCGCTATTATAGGGACATTTTATCTGACTTTAGGTTCAATAATATTTTCATTGCCGCTGGGGCTTGCCTGCGCCATATATCTGTGCGAGTACAGCCCCACAGGCTACATTGTGAATATTATCCGCCTAAGCATTAATAATTTAGCGGGCGTGCCTTCGGTGGTTTTCGGGTTGTTCGGGCTGGCGGTCTTTGTAAAATACTTTGGTTTCGGAGTATCAATCCTTTCTGGAAGCCTTACACTGGGCATATTAATTTTGCCCGGTATAATATCTGCCGCCAATGAAGCTTTGCTTGCAGTCCCCCAATCCTTGAGGGAAGCGTCTTTTGCGCTTGGGGCAACACGCTGGCAGACCATAAAAAAAGTTGTTCTTCCTTCCGCCATGTCCGGTATTCTGACAGGCGTTATCCTGGGCATCGGCAGGGCCGCGGGAGAAACCGCGCCTATTCTTTTTACCGCGGCGACTTTTTATACAAGGGGTTTCCCGAAATCGCCCATGTCTGAAGTTATGGCGCTGCCTTACCATATTTACGCGTTAATGACAGAAGGAACGCACCCGGACAAACAAACAGCCATCGCTTACGGGTGCTCGTTAATATTATTGCTGCTTGTTTTATCTGTTTCCGGATTAGCAATTTATTTAAGACAAAAACAAAGAGGACATGCCTATGGACACTGATACTATTAAAATTGTAAGAATGCTTGCAGAAAACGTGGACTTTTTCTACGGCAGCACCCACGCCCTAAAAAACATCAACCTGAACATATTCAAAAATAAAGTAACCGCTATTATAGGCCCTTCCGGCTGCGGAAAATCTACTTTTATCAGGCTGTTGAACCGGATGAATGATTTAATACCCCGTTCAAGGCTGGCCGGCAATATAATGCTTGACGGTGAAAATATAAATGAACCCAATACCGATGTGGTTGATATAAGAAGGCGGGTGGGCATGGTTTTCCAGAAGCCAAACCCGTTTCCAAAAAGTATTTTCCAGAATGTAAGTTACGGCATGGAAGTGAACGGCATCAGGGATAAAAATGTGATAACTGAAAAAGTAATAGAATCCCTGAAAAAAGCCGCCCTGTGGAACGAAGTAATGAACCGCCTTGACGAGAGCGCTCTTTGCCTTTCGGGAGGCCAGCAGCAAAGGCTGTGCATTGCGCGATGCCTGGCAGTAGAACCGGAAGTGCTCCTGTTTGACGAACCCTGTGCCAGCCTGGACCCGGTTTCCACTAAAAAAATAGAAGAATTGATTTTAGGCCTGAAAAAAGAATACACCATTGTGATTGTCACCCACAACATGCAGCAGGCCGGCAGGGTATCGGACTACACCGCTTTCATGTACCTGGGCGAACTTATTGAATTCGGCCACACAGAAAAACTATTCACCGTCCCAAAAGATAAAAGAACAGAAGATTATATAACCGGAAAATTCGGCTGAGTCAGGAGTAATGGAATATACCCCATACGCTTCTAAGCGCGTAGAATGGGGTATTAAAGGGGAAGAAATGCTTGAAGAAAAAATTCTGGAATTAAAAAGAGAAATAACGGGGTTTGCGGGTATTGTTGAAAAAATGGTTGATAAAAGCATCAAAGGGCTGGTAAATAAGGACAAAGATATTCTGGATGAAGTTATCCGGATTGACGAACCCAAAGTCAATAATCTGGAGATTGAAATTGACGAGCTCTGCACCACCCTTATTGCCCAGTACGCCCCGAAAGGAAAAGATTTACGCATTATCCTGATGGCTATGAAGATGAACAACGACCTGGAACGTATAGGCGACCATGCTGTCAATATTACCCAGAGCAGTTTATCCCTCATCGAAAGCCCTTTTGTAAAACCGCTCAATGACATTCCAAAAATGTCGGAGGCGGCTGTAAATATGTTTAAGGACAGCATTAACGCGTTTGTAAATGAAGACCCCGCGCTGGCAAAAGGCGTCTGTGAGCGAGATAATACTGTGGATGATTTGCGCACCAAAATAATGAAAGAACTCACGCTTTATATGGGCAAGGACCCGTCCACCATAGAGCGCTCCCTGAATTTAATCAGGATTACCGGCAACCTGGAACGTATCGCGGATTTATCCACAAATATCTGCGAAGACGTCATTTACCTGGCTGAAGGCAGGGTAATAAAACATAATAAGGTATAATATCATAGCGCATAACATGGGGTATTAAAGAGGTAGAAATGGAAAAAACAAAGGTTTTGTTTGTCTGCATTCATAACAGCGCCCGCAGCCAGATGGCAGAAGCCTTTTTGAATGATCTTGGCGGCTGCAGGTTCGAAGCGGAAAGCGCCGGCATGGAGCCGGGAACGCTCAACACCCTGGTTATTGCTGTTATGAAGGAAGCCGGGCTGGACATATCCAATAACAAAACAAAAAGCGTGTTTGACTTTTTCAAGCAGGGAAAAAAATACCATTATGTAATAACTGTCTGTGACGAGGCGGCCGGCCAGGCCTGTCCCATATTTCCCGGATTAATAGCTAAAACCATTCACTGGAGTTTTGAAGACCCCTCCTCCTTTAACGGAACTTACGAAGAAAAACTTGAAAAAACAAGAATTGTCAGGAATAAAATCAAAACTACCGTAGAACAATTCATAAAAGCGATCTAATCAGGCCCCTCCATTTCTTCTTAACACAATCTTAACAAACCGCTTATACTGCCTTAACACCCTTGTTTTATAATATTGGTGAAAAAAGAAACCAGATACCCGTTTTCACGGGCACGACATTCGGGGCAGGAGGCTTTATGAAAAAGTATTTTTATTTGCTGGGTTGTGTTTTAGCGTTATCAGTTGCTGCGGGCTGCGGGAAGAAATCCGGCAATTCTATCCAGATTAAAGGCTCGGATACCATGGTAAACCTGGTCCAGGCCTGGAGCGAGGAATTCAGCAGGGAAAACCCGGATGCGAACATGTCGGTAACAGGCGGCGGCACAGGAACAGGCATCGCTTCCTTTATAAGCGGCAGCTGCGATATTGTAGCTGCCTCGCGCCAGATGGAACCGAAAGAAATTGAGCTTGCGAAAAGAAACGGGCTTGAAGAAAAAGAATTTATAGTCAGCCTGGATGGCATAGCCGTAGTAGTAAACCCGAAAAACCCGGCAGGCAAGCTTACGGTCGGCCAGTTAAGGGATATTTTTACGGGGAAAATCCGGAACTGGAAGGAAGTCGGCGGCAATGATGCGAAAATTGTCCTTCTTTCAAGGGAAATTAATTCCGGCACCCATGTGTTTTTCAAGGAACACATATTAAGAAATGGCAATCCAAAAGGAAGCGAGGAGTTCGCTCCCGGCGCGCTTTTAATGCCTTCTTCCCAGGCCATAGCCGATGAGGCAGCCCAGAATACTGATACCATCGGGTATTACGGTATGGGTTATATAAGCCCGAAACAAAAACTGGTTGCTGTTTCAAAGGGCCCGGGGATGCCTTTTGTTTTACCCTCAATTGAGACTGTTCAGAACAATACTTATCCCATTTCAAGGCCGCTTTATCTTTGCACGCAAAATAATGCACCTGAAGCTGTTGCGAGGTTTGTGGATTTCGCATTATCCCCAAAAGGGCAGGAAATAGTGAAAAAACTCGATTTCGTCCCGGTAAAATGAAAAAACTAAAAGAATTCATCATTGAAAAAGCGATCTTCCTGAGCGGCAGCTTATCAATAATATTTGTCGTGTTGATATTTGTGTTCCTTGTCAAAGAAGGGGTGCTGTTTTTCAAGTATGTTCCTCCGAAAGATTTCCTTATGGGAAATAACTGGTACCCGCTTTCCACCCCGGAACAATTCGGGATGCTGCCGCTTATCCTGGGCTCCCTGCTTGTTACCATCGGCTCCATGCTGATTTCCATACCGCTCGGAGTTGCCTGCGCGTTCTATATTGCAGAAGTGGTCAACCCGAAATTCAAGGATATATTGAAAACAGGTGTTGAATTATTGGCGGCAATCCCCAGCGTTGTAATAGGTTTTGTCGGCATGATTACCCTGGTGCCTTGGGTGAAAAGCATATTTAATTTACCCACGGGACTGACAGCACTGTCGGGGTCCATAATGCTGGCGTTCATGGCTATGCCTACAATTGTATCCATTGCCGAAGACGCCATAACCGCTGTTCCGCGCAGATATAAGGAAGCGGCGCTTGCCCTGGGGGCGACGCACTGGCAGGCGATGTACAAAGTTATAATTGTTGCGGCGGCGCCGGGAATATTTGCCGCCGTAATGCTTGGCGTAGGCAGGGTCATAGGGGAAACGATGGCCGTGATGATGATTACGGGCAATGCCGCTGTTATCCCCCATACTTTTTTAGAGCCAGTCAGAACGCTGACAGCAACCATAGCCGCTGAAATGGGCGAATCCATCAGGGGCAGCAACCATTACTATGCCTTGTTTGTCGTGGGAATAATCCTGTTTATCATAACTTTTATAATAAATTTTGTCGCAGACGTATTTTTGCACCGGATTAAGAAATGAACTCAAGAGTCAGCCAGAAAATAGCTTTCACTGTTTTGTTTTTATCGGCATTAGTAACCATTCTGCCTGTCCTGCTTATTATTGTAGTTATCGTGAAAAACGGCATCAGCGCGATCAGCTGGGAATTTTTGACAGCCGCCCCCACAAACGGCATGCGTTCCGGCGGGATTTTCCCTGCGATCGTGGGCACTTTTTACCTGGCGCTTGGCGCCACGGCCATTTCACTGCCGCTGGGCGTTATGGGCGGGATTTATTTGTCGGAATATTCAAAAGACAATATGTTTACACGCATATTGAAGCTGGGAATAGTGAACCTGGCGGGTGTTCCTTCGATAGTTTACGGATTATTCGGCCTGTCCTTATTCGTTATCTACCTGAAATTCGGCGTTTCGCTGATTTCTGGATGCCTTACGCTGGCAATAATGGAATTGCCATCAATCATCACAGCTACCCAGGCCGCGCTTCACAGCGTCCCGCGGTCCTTCCGCGAGGTAAGCTTGTCCCTTGGCGCGACAAAGTGGCAGACCATCAGGCATTCAGTATTACCCCACGCGCTTCCCGGCATTATAACCGGCGCGGTTTTAAGCAATGCAAGGATTACCGGCGAGACGGCGCCTATACTATTTACTGTGGCAGCGTTCTATCTCCCCCATCTGCCTTCCTCGGTCCTGGACCAGGTGATGGCTTTGCCGTATCATTTATATGTAATTTCAACGCAAATCCCGGGAATAAGCAAAAGCACTACTTACGGCACGGCCCTGGTATTGATAGTCTTCACGTTATCTCTAAATCTATTTGGGATCATATTGCGGACATATTTGAGGCGGCAGAAAAAATGGTAGAAACCCCAAAAGTTAAAATACAGGCCAATAATTTCAATGTCTTTTTCGGGAAAAACCAGGTAGTTAAATCCCTGAACATGGAAGTCTATTCCAATGAAATACTTGGCATCATAGGCCCGGCAAACAGCGGTAAAACCACCTTTTTGAAAACCCTCAACCGGCTCAACGACCTGGATGATGATTTCAGGATGGAAGGCAGTATTCTCCTGGACGGCCGGGATATTAACAGCCAGTTTGACGTAATTGATTTGAGAAAAAAGGTGAGCATAATATTCGCCATGCCGCTCCCCCTGCCTATATCTATTTTTGATAATGTTGCCTACGGCCCCAAAATGCACGGAATCAAAAAAGGGCTGGATGAGATCGTGGAAAGAAGCTTGAAGGCCGCGTATATATGGGAGGAAGTGAAGGACCGGCTCCATGAATCAGCCCTGAACCTTTCCGGCGGCCAGCAACAGCGCCTTTGCATAGCCAGAAGTTTGGCCATCGAACCGGAGGTAGTGCTTTTTGACGAACCCTGCTCCGGCCTGGACCCCATCTCAACGGCGAAGGTTGAGGAAGCGATGATGGAACTTAAAAAGAAATATACAATAATACTTGTAACAAACAATGTAAAGCAGGCGGCGCGGGTTTCTGACAGGGTTGCTTTTTTCCTGATGGGTGAGCTTATAGAACTGGATTCCACCGAAAAAATGTTCACGAACCCGTCAAATAAAAAGACAATAGATTATATTTCAGGACGTTTTGGATGATGCCAAAAATACAAATCAAAAACCTCAATCTCTGGTACGGGAAATTTCAGGCGCTCATTGACGTTAATACCGGCATCGAAGAGAAAAAAATAACATCAATAATCGGCCCGTCCGGGTGCGGCAAATCAACCCTGCTTCGTGTCTTGAACCGGATGAATGATTTGATTGAAGGCATAAAAACCAGCGGTGAAATCATCATAGGAAAAGAAAACATTCTCCTGCCGGGCACCGACCTTATTAAATTAAGGAAAAACGTCGGGATGGTTTTCCAGCGGCCCAATCCGTTCCCCCTTTCAATCCGCAAGAACATAACCTTCGGTTTGGAGATACACTCAGCCCGGAGCAAAGACACGCTGGATGAAATAATTGAGAACAGCTTAAAGTCAGTTTTATTATGGGATGATTTAAAGGATAAGCTCAACAGTTCAGCCCTGGAACTCACCCTGGAACAGCAGCAGCGGCTTTGCGTGGCGCGGCTTCTGCCGGTAAAGCCGGAAATACTTCTGATGGATGAACCCTGTTCTTCCCTGGACCCCATAGCCACGGGCAGGATAGAAGAACTGATGTTTGAATTGAAAAAAAATTATACAATTGTCATAGTTACCCACAACATGCAGCAGGCGGCCAGGGTATCGGATGACACTGGATTCATGCTGCTGGGGAAGCTGGTTGAGTTCAATAAAACAGAAAAAATATTCACGAACCCGGAAAAAAAAGAAACCGAGGATTATATAACAGGAAGATTCGGTTGAGCCAGGGTGGCGAAATCCCGAAACTTCACTTCACCCCGAATGGGGTGCGTTTCGGGACTGAATAGGAGGAAAAATGGAAAGACAATTTGACAAAGAGCTCAATGAATTAAGGGAGATGCTTTCGTACATGGCTTCTCTCGTGGAAAACATGATCGACACGGCGGTGAAAGCGCTGATGGAGCGCAAGCCCGAGATCCTGGGAGAGATCTTCAACGCGGAAACAGAAGTAAACAAAAAACACATAGAGGTTGACGAATTATGCCTGAGATTACTAGCCCTGCGCCAGCCCGCGGCAATGGACCTGCGGTTCATAACCTCCGCGATGAAAATAAATTCGGAACTTGAGAGGATAGGCGACCAGGCAGTGAATATATCCCAGAATACCGCCAACCTTATCCAGCAGGCGTTTTTCACGAAGTTTACGATCATACCCCAGATGACTGAGGTTGCGAAAGTCATGGTCAAGGACAGCATAAAGGCCTTCATAACCAGGGATATTGAGCTGGCCAAGAATATACTGCTCAGGGACAACGAGCTGGACAAGCAGAAAAAAGAAGTTTTCAGGAAACTGATAAACAGCATCATAGAAGACCCGGCTCATGCGGAATATTTCATAGACCTTCTGCTTATCTCCAGGAACCTGGAAAAAATAGGCGACCACACAACCAACATATCCGAGGACGTCATTTTCATGGTCCTGGGCCAGGATATCCGCCACCACCACCTTTTCGACAAGGCCTGAGTAGGACGAAATCCCAAAACCCTTCCTTCGTTGACACCCTAGCGTTTATATTATAGAATCTATCCACGATGAAAAAAATATTGGTTGTCTACAATCCGAAGAAAGCCGAGGCCGCGAATGCGCTCAAAACGCTTAAAAAATGGCTCTTTGCGCGCAAGCAAGCGGAGGTCACCAGCCTGTCATCAGACGCGAAATTCCTGCCCAAGGCCGATGTATGCATTTCACTCGGCGGCGACGGCACAATCCTGCGTGTCGCCAGGAAAATAGCGCCTCTCGGGGTGCCGGTGCTGGGCGTGAACGTGGGCTCGCTGGGTTTCCTTGCCGAGACCGACCCGCACGAAATGTGCGCCATGATAGATAAAATACTTTCCGGCAAATTCAGGACAGAAGAACGCATAATGCTCAACGTGGAATTGAACGGCAAACAGTACCCCGCGCTCAACGACTGCGTGGTGCGCTCAAGTTCCTCATCCCGCGTGATCATGGTGAATGTAAAGGTGAACAACGTGCCCCTGGCGGAATACGTGGGCGACGGCGTAATTATATCCACCCCGACGGGTTCCACCGCTTATTCGCTGGCGGCGGGCGGCCCAATCGTGACCCCGAAACTGCCGGTGTTCATAGTTTCCCCGGTTTGCCCGCACACACTTTCCCAGAGGCCGATCATCCTTTCTTCTGACAGCAGCATACAGGTGGAAATACCGGAGTACAAATCCAACAGGAACATCCTGCTTTCAATAGACGGCCAGGACAACTGCACGGTTTCATCAAAAGATAAGATCCTGATAAGCAAATCAAGGCACAAACTCAAACTCATCACCAATCCGGGCAAGGGCTATTTTAATATTCTCCGATCAAAGTTTAACTGGGGACTGCTATCCGATGTTAGAAGAACTCACCGTTAAGAATTTCGCGCTTATAGAAACCCTTCACCTTGAATTTTCCGGAAAACTCAACGTGTTTACCGGCGAAACAGGCGCGGGCAAATCAATTACCATTGAAGCCCTGGGCCTTCTGCTTGGCGGCCGCGCTTCTTCTGATTTCGTGCGCTCCGGCGCGCCCAAAAGCGTTATTACCGGGGTTTTCAGCATTGAACAGGGTGCGCCCGGTTCTGAAATCAGGAAAATACTTAAAGAGCAGGACATTGAGCCCGAAAGCGGCACGGTCATCTTGCGCAGGGAGATAGATGCCAGCGCGGGCGGAAAATCCAGGAGCTACTGCAACGACCAGCCCGTGACGGCGCAGTTCATTTCCCGGCTCGGCGACGCGCTTGTGGACATCCACGGCCAGAACGAGCACCAGGCGTTGTTGAAACCGCGCAACCAGCTCGACATCATTGACCGCTACGGCAATTTGATGGAACTGCGTCATAAGACTGCCGGTGTTTTCGGGGAATTCAGCCAGCTCTCCGATGAAATCGAGAACCTGAAACTCAGCGCCCAGCAGAGAGAGCACAAGATCGACCTTTACAAGTTCCAGGTGAAGGAAATAGACTCAGCCGCGCTCAAGCCCAATTCCGAGGAAGAAATAGACAACATACTGCCTCAGCTGAAAAATTCCGAGAAAATACTGAAACTCGTCTCTGAAGCCCGGGAGATCCTCTCCGGGGAGGAGAATTCCGTCATCAGCGGCATGGAGAAAACCAGCCAGCTCATTGAAAACATAAATACGGTTTCGGAGGGAGGTTTTTCCGCGCCCCCGGGGCTTGAAACTATCATCTCGCAGATGAAAGATATTTCCAGTGAGCTTGAAACCTACCGCGACAAGCTTGAGATCGACCCGAAGGAACTGGACAAGCTGATCGACAGCAAGGACCTGATTCTCAAGCTCAAGAAAAAATACGGCTCCACGGTCCCGGAAATAATCGCTTACCGGGAAAAAATAGGCCAGGAGCTGGACACTCTGCTCCACGGCGAGGAAAACCTTGCGGAACTCGAGAAAAAAATAAGATCTGTTGAGAAAAAACTCCTGGAACTCTGCGAAGAACTATCCCAAAAGCGCAAAAAGGTCTGCGCGAAGCTTGAAAAACTGCTTGAAAAGGAAATCCAGGACCTGGGAATGGCGAAAGCTAAATTTAAAATCGCTGTGGAAAAAGATTTGACGGCTCAGAATACCCCGAACATTACTTCAAGCGGTTTTGACGCCATTGAATTCCTATTCTCCCCCAACCTCGGCGAAGGCATGATGCCGCTGAAAGAGATCGCTTCCGGCGGAGAAATGTCGCGCACCATGCTTGCCCTGAAAGCCGTGCTGGGCAAGGCCTCCGATGTGCCCATAATGGTGTTTGACGAAATTGATGCCGGTGTCAGCGGGCCCATGAGCAGCGTAATAGGTTCGAAACTTGAAGAAATAGCTAAAAACAGGCAGGTTTTCTGCATTACCCACATGGCGCAGATCGCCGGTTACGCAGACGCGCATTACCTGGTTGAAAAAACTGCCCGCGCCGGCAGGACTTTCACTGAAGTAGCGGTCTTGCAGGAAAAAGAAACCCGCGTTGAAGAGATGGCGCGCATGCTCAGCGGCGAAAAGATCACCGATACCGCCCGCAAACACGCCCTGGAACTCCTGAAGAAATAGTGATCACCCAATACAAGCTTACCTCGGCAAAGACGATCCTGAACAAAAGCGGCCAAGACGATGACGATATATTCGCCGGCACCATAAATCCCTACACCGGGTGCGAGCACGGCTGCGTCTACTGCTATGTCCAGGCCGAGAGATACCAGCCCTACAAGAACAAGGCGGATTTTTTCCGCACCATCGCGATAAAACAAAACGCGGTTTCCCTGCTCAACGAAATCCTGCAGAAAGGCCTGCCGTACGGGATGGCCTGCATCGGTTCTTCAAGCGATCCCTACCAGCCGGCCGAGGAAAAGCATAAAATCACAAGAAGCCTCCTTGAAACCATAAACAAATACGGTTACCCGGTGCATATTTTCACGAAATCAAGCCTTGTGCTGCGGGACTTGGATATTTTAAAGGAAATCTCAAAGAAAAGCGGCGCGGCGGTGTCGTTTTCCATCATAACGCTGGATCCCAGGACGCACGTGATCTTTGAGCCGGGCTCTATTTCGCCCCAAGAGCGCCTTAAAGCGATGAAAGAGCTCTCCAAAAACGGCATAACCTGCGGCCTCTCCTTAATGCCCGTGCTTCCTTATATTACAGACGACGAAAAACAGCTGGAAGCGCTTATAAAAGCCGCCGGGGAGCACGGCGCGCAGTATGTCTGGTCCGGCTGCCTTACCCTGCGCGACAAACAGCACGAAAAATACAGGAGCGTCCTGCTGAAGGACTTCCCCGGGCTTGTAAGCAGGTATGCCGCGCTCTATAAAGGAAGGCATTCCCCAGCCCCCGCCTACGCGCACAGGGTCCATGAAACTATTTTCAAGCTTGCCAATAAATACTCAATTAACTACGGGCTTGAATTCGTAAAGAAGTCCGGTAAATGGGGCAAAGGCCTCACCCCGATCCAGAAAGAGTTTGAATTCTAATCAGGTATAACCCAAAACGAAATACTAATAGTAATATTTTAGTAATTAATCAATTTATTGACAAATAATCAATTATTTTGTATTATTTTACACAAATACTAATAAAATACTAATATCTACTAAATTAGTATTTACAAGGAATTAATCACAAAATGAAGCTTCCAGAACCAGCGCCTAACCTGAATTATAGCGATTTCAAGCCGGGAGATATCCTAAAATATTATCTGCTGGATGCAAAAAAAATGATAAACAAAGCCAATGAAAATTATCTCTATTGGGATAAATTTAAATATATTGATAAACCGGCAGATATCACATATGAAACCGCTTGGAATCTTCTGCGAATGAACCGGGACTTGCAGATAAAAAGAATTTCGATGAAAGATAAAAACAATAACAATTTTGGATACTGGCTGACAGATAAAATGCAAAAAGAGCTTCATTATATAGATAAAAATGCCACTGGCCAAATATTAGTTGATGATCCGGCAATTCTATCAGGTGAAAAAGACCGTTATCTGATAAGTTCTTTGATGGAAGAAGCCATTGCTTCAAGCCAGCTGGAGGGTGCGGCAACAACAAGAGCTAAAGCAAAGTTGATGTTAAGAACCGGAAAAAAACCCGAAAGTAATCCTGAAAGAATGATACTTAATAACTATATAACTATACGTGAAATTCAAAACTTGTCGAAGGAACCTTTGTCTGAAAAACTATTGCTTCAGATACAGGATTCTTTAACGAAGGGCACACTGGATAATCCCAATCACGTTGGAAGATTCAGAACAGAGGAAGATAAAGATGTCTGCGTCATGGATTCGAGAGATAATCAGGTTTTACATGTCCCACCACCGTCAAATGAACTAAAGAGCAGATTGGAAGAGCTGTACAAATTTGCAAATGAAACTGATGAAAACGAATTCATTCATCCTGTAATAAAAGCGATAATACTGCATTTTTGGCTGGCTTATATACATCCATTTTGTGATGGCAATGGCAGGACAGCAAGGGCTTTATTCTATTGGTATGTTTTAAAAAACGGATACTGGTTTTTTGAATTTTTATCAATTTCACGAATAATACACATGGCACCGGCTCAATATGCAAGGGCCTATTTGTATTCTGAAACTGATGATTTAGATACAAATTATTTCATTGATTTTAATCTTAGAACAATTTGCCTGGCTATTGAATCCTTACAGCTTTATTTAAAGCGCAGGCAGAGTGAACAAAAAAGCGTTGATAAATTAATCCTGGATTACCCTGGATTAAACAACCGCCAGCAGAACGTTTTAAGGCATGCCACAACTCACCCCAACGATATTTACACTATAAAATTCATTATAAATGCTTATGGTACGGTATATCAAACCGCCAGGACAGACCTTTTAGTTTTGACAGAAAAAGGTTTCTTTGAAAAATTAAAAAGAGGCAAAGAATTTGTTTTCAAGCCCGCGAAGGACATAAATGAAAAATTAAACAGGAAAGAATAATGAAAATAGATGATGAATTGCTAAAGAACAGGTTTTGTATGAAAAATATAAGCGGATTTGTATTTATCGCGCTGGCTCTTGGTATTTTGTGGGTTTCTGGGTGCACCGTAAAATACGTGCAGAAGGAACACCCGCACTCTATAACCGTGGCGGTTTTGCCGATGGAAAACGAAACCGTCAACATTGACGGGCCCGTGTTATTAAGGGAAAGGCTGCAGAAAAAACTGTCGTGCAAGCCGGGTTACGCGGCAGTCCCGATTGAAGAGGTGGATGTAAAACTCAGGGAAATAGGCATAACTGATGGCGGCCAGCTGCGCACCGTTTCACCGCGGGAATTGGGAGAAAAGCTCAACGCGGACGCGGTGATATACGGCAAACTGCTGGTTTTCAATACCCTGCGGCGCAGGATCAATATCGGCAAACTGGCAATCGGTGATACTATCCGCGCGCAGTTCAGGATGGTGGATGTGAAAACAGGCACGGTGCTTTGGGAAAACGAGAAAGGCATTGTCACAACGGAAGGCTATAAGAACAGGGAAAGGAATAAAGCAAAGGAAAAGGAGAAGGAAAAAGAAAAGCCATTGGTCAGTTTTGATTTTGCGGGGGCGTTATTTGAGAAAATCATCGGCAGGCCCCTTAACGAGGAAACAGAGGAACTTGCGATAATCATGGTAAAAGACATGCCGGCAAGGTAAAAGCGGCAAAGCCATGCAAAAATCTACAAGGTTGGTTGTCTAAAGGAGTGGAAGGTGGAAGACTTAAGAAGGGAAAGCGAACTTGTTGCGCTGTCCAGGCAGGGCGACAAAGACGCATTTACAGGATTGGTGCAGATGCACGCCCAGAGAGTATTCAATCTTTGTTACCGCTTTTGCGGCAATTATGACCAGGCAAACGACCTGGCGCAGGACGTTTTTGTTCAGGCGTTCAAAAATATAGGAAAATTCAACCAGAAGGCGTCTTTTGCCACCTGGACTCACCGCATAGCAATGAATTTGTGGCTTAATAAGGTTAAAAGGAACAAGATAGCCAGCTTTGTCCCGCTGGAAAAACAAAAAGATGATGAGGATGAAAAAAAATCAATGATAGAGATACTGCCTGACGGCCTTACGCCGGAACAAATCGCCCAGAAAAACGATTTAAACGCGAAGGTCCAGCAGGCCCTGGGCCTTTTAAATGAAGATTACCGGACAGCTATCGTATTGAAATATGTTGAAGATAAATCCCTTGAAGAAATAGCCGTTATCTGCAATTGCACAGTGGGAACCATAGGTTCCAGGCTTTCAAGGGTATTAAAAGAACTGCAAAAATATTTGGAAGGGTATTAAAGAGGTGAAAAATGAGGGACTGTAAAAAAATAGAGGACTTACTGGTGCTTTATGGTGAAGGCAAACTAAATGCAAAACTTGCAAGCGAGGTAAAAGAACACCTGGAAATCTGCCCGGGGTGTTCTGACCTTGCTGGGAAGATTTTACAGGCTGCTTCTGCCGTCAAAAACCTGCCAAAGGTTAAATTGCCTGACAATTTTGTCAGCGAAGTGAGGGCAAAAGTCGACGAACTAAACGAAAATGAACAGCCTCTTTCCAAACCTTGGCTTTCATTCAACAAGATCTTCATACCCGCTTTCGGATTTGCCGCGGCCGTTATGCTGGCGGTATTTTCCATCAACTATGTGTTTGTAAATAAAAATATTCCGGTAACGCCCAGGCATAATGCCGTTGTGAAGCAAATTCAAACCTTGGCAAGCGGGAAAAATAATGAAACGCAGGTTGTAAAGGTGATTGAATTGGCAAAATATACCAACCCGGATGAGGCGCCTGTTGTTTTCCGCGGAGCAGGCAATAAATACGAAAACAAAATGATACTAAAGCAATGGAAAGGCCTGAAAAGCGGTGTTAAGGAGAGTGAAACCCTGTTAATTACTTCGCAAAACCAGTGGGATGTGCTCTGGAAGAAGCATGCCGGCCCTGCCGCAGTCATTCCTGAAATAGATTTCAATAAAAGCATCGTGGTAGCCGCTTTCATGGGAGAAAAACACGGGCCCGGCAGCGATATAACTATCAAAAAAGTGGAAGATTCACCCCGCGATATCAATATTGAAGTGGTTGAAACCACTCCCGGGAATCGCAGGCCCGCGGCAACTGGACAGCCCATACAGCCGTACCATATTGTGGTAATAAATAGAGATTAAATAATGAAAAGAGCCCTAATATTGCCTTTAATATTTCTTTTCTGCTATGAAACCTCCTTCGCACTGAAAATAAGGGATACAGGAATCGGTGTATCAGCTGGAAAATATCCAGGTTTATGCGCCAAATTATGGCTGGATGAGAACATGGCGGTAGGCTTGGGGGCGGGTTACAGCAGCGGAGAGGGCAACTTGCATGCCGATTACCTGTACCATTATTATAAAGTTTTCAATATCAGAAAAAGGAAGCTGCCCTTGTATGCCGGGCTGTCCCTGGATACACTGGTGGGTGAAGCAAATGTCTCCGGGCAGAATCTTTATCTAAAACCCGTTCTCGGCATAACTTATATTTTTGATAAAGACCCCCTGGACATTTTCTTTGAAACGCTGCCTTACAGGAAAATCCTTGCCGGGACTGAAGACACATCAAAAAACTATTCCCCCCAGATCGCTTTCGGCATGAGGTATTATTTCGGTTCTAAAACCAGCGGCTCCAGTATATTGTTCCCAAAAAATACCGCTAATGAACAGGAATACGAGATTAAAGCAGCAGCCATGGAAGAAATCCCCACCGCTATTTATCACCTGATGAAGGGCCAGGGCGCGTCAGTAATCAGCGTGCAGATAAACAATAAAACCGCCGAAAAAGCGAAATACAAAATAATTTACAGGATAGGCCTGGGCAATCCCAGGGAATACAAGGAAGTCATGGTTGGGGCAAACGAACGCCTGGAAAAGAACATAATCCCCTCGCTTACAAGAAAGGATATTGAAAAAATAAGCGTTCTCCCCTCCCCGGATAAAATCTTTGTGGAAGTTGACAGGGTTTTGAACAATGGTGAAGAAATTTCCGTTTTTTATGAATCGTACGATATAAAATTCATGCCCTATGACCAATATACCACGAAAATGACTGATGCAGCCGGAAAAACCTTCGATCTTACAGAAACCCTGGTATCCTGGGTGGCCTATTCAGACAGGAAACTCTCTGAAATAATAAGTAAAGCAAGTGAAAGAGGCGCGAAGTTAACCCCCCAGGTAAAAATAGTGGGGTTCCAGCCTCCCGATATATTCACGAAGCCGGCCCGGGACAAGCGGTCGCCGGAAGAAAGAGACAAAGATTACCTCTCGCAGATAAAGCTGATCTATGATACGCTCAAGGATGATTACAACATCACTTACGTGAACCAACCGGTAGCGTATAAGAATTCCCAGAGGGTCAAATCGCCGTCTAATACGCTGGAAAAGAAGGGCAACTGCATCGAACTTTCGGTTTTATTCGCCTCGCTGCTTGAGAGCATAGAGTTTGACCCCATAATAGTGCTCTCAAAGGAAGACGGCCACGCCGCTGTCGGCTGGAAAGTGCCGGGAGAAAACAAGGACTCCTGTCATTTGCTTGAAACAAACTTGTTCGGCCAGGATTTCAGCAAAGTAACGTCCAAGGGTGACAAGCTAATTAAAGACTACAATATGGAAAACGAATTTAACACCGGGATTCCCTTTGATGAAAAAGGAATTTACAGGAATAAGGCGGGGTTGATCATTCTTGATGTGAAAAAAATCAGGAAATATGTCCCCCCCAGCCCGTACGGCTCAAATTAAAGAATAATATCTAACATGAAACAAATAACAAAAGCAGGCCCCCGATTAAAAAAAGCATTTTTCATATTAAATATTACTGTCCAAATATTATTTATCCCCATAATCAAAGCCGCAGATTTAATCCCGCCTGCGGCAATATCAGACCTTACGGGCACCGCTGTAGTTGACCAGAGAAGCGTTATTTTAACCTGGACCACGCCGGGCAATGATGGAACTATGGGAAATATACCTAACGGTTTTTATAATATCAGATGCGCCACGTATCCAATTATAACGGATTCTGATTGGCAAAGAGCCCAATCAAAAGCCTCCATATGGGTTACAATTACTCCTGGAACGACGGCAGTACGGCAAATTGATAATCTATCCACAAATACGACTACTTTCTGGTTTTCAATAAAAACCCGCGACGATTCAAATAATTTCTCCTCGCTTTCAAATAGCCCGAGTGTTGATTTGCAGATATTTCCCCCTGCAGCAATTACGGATTTAGCCGTGGTTTCCAATGGGCCGTTAATTACTTTGAAATGGACTGCGCCGGGAGATGACGGAACCTCTGGCAATATTGTAAGCGGCAGGTATAACATGTTTTATTCATCAAGCCCTTTTAGCGACATTCATCAAGCCAACCGTTCATTATTCAATATCTCAACTAATACTGCCCCTGGTAACAATGAAACTTATATTATAACTAAGGGGCGATTGCTGGTTGATGCTTCTGTATTCTGGTTCGGTATCTTAACCTCGGACGATGTTTATAACTGGTCACCCCAGTCAAATATCACGCAGGTTTCAATAATAGTTACGGATACCGTGCCTCCAGCGAAGATAGAAAGCCTGTCCGGTTCGGCAACATATAATAACTCTAACTACATTGATGCTATTTTAGTATGGAACACTACCGGCAATGACGGAACTTCCGGAGTTATAAATGGCGGCAGGTATAACTTCTATCATTCAACTGCCGGGCCCATAATCACACAGTCGGACCGGCAGAAAGCGTATTACAATTACATCTCAACCGACACAGTTCCCGACAGGACTGAGAAAATATCCTTGAAAAACCTATCCAGCGCTACTACCGCATATTGGTTTGCCATGACGATTACTGATGATTCCGGGAATACATCTGAACTTTCAAACAGCCCAGAACTTGTCATTACTCCCGGCGCCGGCATCTCGGATTTAACGGCAACGGGTGGCGACCAGTCTCTGTTCCTCTCATGGACGCCCCTGAACAGCGGGAGCTGGAGCGATTACCAGGTAGGGTATACTACAACAGGCACGATCAACAGCGGCAACTGGAATACAATTCCCGGCCAACTAACTTATTCGGGCAGCGGTTCCAGCAAAACAGAAAAAATAACGATCAGCAACCTGCTTTTCGGAACCACATACTGGGTTGCAGTGAAAATAAACGGCACAGTTTCTAACTGTGTTTCGGCAGTGACACTGCCTGCGGCTGCACTTCCGTCCGTTTTAAACAACTCCGTTACTTTTGTGAACGAGTCCTTCGCCGTGCTTTCCTGGAATACGGATAAAATCTGTGTTTGCAGCATTGAATATGGCGCAGGTACTGCCGCGAATTATGGCCTGGAGACAGCTTCTACAACCCCGGGATACACGCATAGCAAATACCTTTCGGGGCTTTCAGCCGGTACGGTTTACCATTACAGGATCCGGATGAATGTCGGCTCAGGCATAACCGCTGTTTCGCCGGATTATTCTTTCATTACGCTGCCATCCCAGGACAATGAATACGCGTGGCTTTCCTCGGACGGAAAGTACATAAGGAAATCGCCAAAGAGCAATGACCCCGGTGGTGTCTGGATGGGTTGCGGCGTAGCGCACAGGATAAACTACCAGCACTGGACCGCAAACGACATGTCCTACCACCTGCCGCGCGCGCAGTGGATAGCGGCCAAGGGGGTGAATGTTGTGCGCCTGAGCGTCAGCAACCTCGGCACCTATCCTTACGACACAAATTTCTGGGTAACGCAGGTGCTGGTGCCTCTAGTCAACTATTACAAACAGAATAAAATCTACACTATAATTGATTCCCATTACTACATGGATAATTCAGAAAGTTCCAGTTACAGAATGGAAAATACAATCTGGGATGTTGACAATGCCACTACCACCATGTGCCAGCAGTGGCTGGATGGCTGGGTGTTCATTGCCAGCGTATTCAAAGACGAGCCCTGGGTCGCCGGGTATGAACTCTGCAATGAACCAGTTATTACCAGTTCCGATACCCGTAACGGCCCCGCTCTCTGCAGGAAAAATTACCGTAAATGCATTGAGCTTATCCGACAGGTAGACAAGAGGCATATCCTGTTTATTGGCAACAATTTCTGGAGTAATCCATTAACAATTAAGGGTTGCTGGGAAGACAACCTGCCTGACAGCGAAAAATATAACCCGGATCCGCAGTATAAGCAGGTAGTTTTTACATTCCACACTTACCCCCGTTTTGCGAATGTTTATTC
>MGVM01000205.1:0-5656 GCA_001800495.1 Elusimicrobia bacterium RIFOXYB2_FULL_48_7 | reverse complement strand
CGAGCAGCGGCTTTTTGAACAGGAAATAATGGAGATGTGCTACGGCGTGCCGGATTTCTGGAAAGATTCCCCGCTCGCGGACAAGGCATACCCTGCCAGGGGCACACCTGCTATGAATAAGGTCGGCTGGCTATTGTGGTATGTCAATGGGGATAATCAAGCGATGTATGAGACTGCGGCGAAATGGCCCGATATATGGACTTATGCCGTTTCAAAACAGGCTTCCATCGCGCCAGCTGAGGCGCAGCCTGCCGTTTATACTTTTCCGGAAGGTAAAATCATAGAATCGTACCCTAACCCGGCTTCCAGGGCGTTGTCTTTCAGGACCGCAGGAACAGCCGGCGGAGAAGTAAAAATATTCACGCTTAGCGGGGAACAAGTGAAATCAATTACCATACCTATAGGGCAGGATATAATCTGGTGGGATGGAAATAACGAGAACGGAGAAGCCGTAGCCAGCGGGGTTTATATTTATTATTTCAAAAGTGCTAACGGTGTAAAAAATACCGGCAAACTGGCGATTATCCATTGAATTGCCCTCAATTCAGAAAGTTGCATGCAAAATATCACGAGACTGGTTGTCTAATAAGCGGGGGGTGAAATTCCACATGAAGATCGAAAACTCCGGTTCCGCCGCTTTCCTGCTGATATCTCTGATTTTCGAGAGCATCCTGTTTTCCGGGTGCGCAATAAAATGTGTGCATAGGGAGTACCTACCCCCAATCACCGTGGCGGTTATGCCGATGGAAAACGAAACCACAAATCTTAACGGGCCCGGGTATTTAAGAAAAAGGTTTCAGAAACGATTACTGCGCAAACCGAGTTACTCGGCAATACCGCTTGAAGAAGTAGATGCGAAGTTAAGGGAAATTGGTATAAGTGACGGCGGCCAGCTCAATGCCGTTACTCCGCAGGATTTAGGCAAAAAATTGAATGTTGATGCCGTAATTTACGGGAAACTATTAGTTTTTAATACTTTAAGGCGCAATATCAATATAGGGAACCTGACAATGGGCGATACCGTCCAGGCGAAATTTAAAATGGTTGATACAAGAACCGGCGATATTCTCTGGCAGGACGAAAAAGGTATCATTACAAAAAAATGCTATAATAAAGGTGAACATGATACACCATTAATCAGCTTTGATTTTGTGGGAGCTTTTTTTGAGAAGCTGATAGGCGCGCCGCTGGATGAAGAAACGGAAGAATTGGCAAGAATCATGGTAAATATAATGCCAAGCAGGGAAAAATGGCATTAATTAAAATAGGGGAGGAGTAAAGGATGAAAAAGTTTTTAGCAGTTGTTGCGGTTGTTGCGGGTTTTTCGGTTGCGGTTGCGTTCGCGGGTGATGTCACCCCGATAAAGCTTTCGCTGGTTGGCGGAGTAGGCGTGCCTATGAGCGAAATTGTTCGCGGAGTGGACCTGGGGCTCATTTCAACAAGGGTCCAGGAAGTACAGGGCATCCAGCTGGGATGGTGGTATGCGGGCACAACGGAGAAAATGGTAGGCCTGCAGAATGGTTTTGTTTCCAGCAGTTACAACAAAATGGTAGGCATCCAATGGGGTTTTGTCTGCCTTGCAAAGGATATGAATGGCGTCCAAGTCGGCGTTGTGAATGTTGCTGATACAATGAAGGGGCTTCAAATCGGCCTTTTAAATGTAATAAAGCATGGCGGGTTTCTTCCCGTTATGGTCGTTGTAAACGGAAAATTCTAAATATATCGCGGGAGGAAAAATGAAGAACACGATCAAGTTGTTGGTTGCCGTGTGTTTTGGCGCAGGCCTGATAGCCGGCTGCGCGCCGAAGACAACGATCAAGGAATCGGAAATGGCAGTCAATGTGCGCGGCGAACTGAAGGAAGGCCAGCAGGTAGGCCCGAAGAAGAAAATAGCTGTAATCGCCTTTGACAACAAGACCGCTTACGGCCAGACACGGTTAGGCACGGCGGCAAGCGATATTCTTACCACGGAACTTGGAAAGTCAGGCAGGTTCATACTGATTGAAAGGGACAAGATGGACAAGATCCTCGCGGAGAAAAAACTGCAAACTACAGGCGCAGTCGCGGCGGACCAAATAGCCTCAAGCGGCAAAGTGCTGGGATTAAACGCCATTGTAACAGGCAGCATATCGCAGTTCGGCGTGAAAACCGAAGGCGAGGACTACCTGGTTTACGAATCCAAGAAACAGATAGCCGAAGCCACTGTGGACTTAAGGATAGTTGACGTATCGGACGGCAAGATTCTCTGGACTGATTCCGGCAAAGGCGTGGCGCAGAAAAAAGTTTCCGCGACGCTGGGCATGGGAGGCAGGTCAGGTTACGACGAAACCCTTGAAGGCGAGGCGTTAAGGGCGGCTATAGTGAAATTCGTCAACAACATAATCGACAAGATAGACCAGATGGAATGGTACTGCTATGTCGCGGAAGTGGACAACGACAACATCTACCTGGATTCCGGCAAGGAATCAGGCCTGGCGGTCAATTCAAAGCTTAAGGTGACGCGCCCCGGCAAGCCGATAATCAGCAAATCGACCGGCGTGACCATCGGCAACGTGGAAAACGACGTAGGCATGATAGAAGTAGTGAAGTACCTGGGAGAAAACGGCGCGGTGGCGAAAGTGGTTTCAGGCGAAAAGCCCCAGCCCGGAGATATCTGCAGGGTAAAATAAAAATCAAATCAAAAAGCCCCAAAATTAAACGGTATAGAATTTTGGGCCGAAGGCATCCAATTCAGGAGGACTAGTCAATGAGGATCATCATTCAGAAGAACGCGGCTGATGTAGGCAAATGGACTGCGGCTTACATCGCCGACAAGATCAAGAAGGCTGGCACGCAGAAACCCTACGTGATAGGGCTGCCCACGGGTTCATCCCCGCTGGATACCTACAAGGAAATGGTGAACATCCACAAGGCGGGCAAACTGTCCTTCAAGAATGTCATCAGTTTCAACATGGACGAATATGTCGCTATCCCGAAAGACCATCCGGAAAGCTATTATTCGTTTATGTGGAACAATTTATTCAGCAAGGTGGACGCCGTGAAGGAAAACGTTAACATCCTCAACGGCAACGCGAAGGACCTGGACGCGGAATGCGCCGATTACGAGGCAAGAATAAAGAAAGTCGGCCCGATCAAGTTGTTTTTGGGCGGTATCGGCCCTGACGGCCACATAGCGTTCAACGAGCCGGGCTCGTCGTTAAGCTCAAGGACCCGCGTAAAGACCCTGACCTACGACACGATAGTGGCGAATTCAAGGTTTTTTGACAACGACATCAACAAAGTCCCCAAGATGGCGCTGACTGTCGGCGTAGGCACGGTGATGGATTCAGAGGAAGTGGTTATTCTTGTTACCGGCCACAAAAAAGCGCGCGCATTGCAGAAAGTCGTAGAGGAAGGCATCAACCACATGTGGACAGTTTCCATGCTGCAGCTGCACCACAAGGGCATGATTGTCTGCGATGATGAAGCCACCGCGGAATTGAAAGTGTCAACGGTAAATTATTTCAAGGATATCGAACGCGAGCACCTGGCCCCGGTCAAACTATAGAAACTATAACAGACCCGAAGGGGTTTGCAGTCTAACAACCGATCCTTCTCCTTTTACTGCTGATCATTGGCGGTAAGGGGAGAAGGATTTTTTTGGATATGAATGGTTAGGAATGTTTTAGGGTGATTTTCGCTATTTCGGAATGGCTGAAAGTCCGGAGGGGCGGGCCCCAGTAGCTTGTGCCGGGGTTTGTATAGATGGAAGAATTCCCTTTTTTGAAGAGTCCCTGCGGGTATTTGTAATAAAACTGCACTATCAGGTCCATCGGCGGCACCTGCCCCGCGTGCGTGTGCCCTGAAAGCTGCAGGTCGGAGCCGGCATCTGCGGCATCGCCGAAAACCTGCGGCTGGTGCGAAAGCAGTATCACGAAATTTCTGTCGGAATCGCAGCCGGCCAGTATTTTTTTGACATCCGGCCTCGTTGAGCCCTCAAACCTCCAACTCTGAATGTCGTTGATCCCCGCCAGCTCAATTACCCCCGCTATGATTTTGCTTTCGTTGCGAAGCACCCTCATGCCCGCGGCTTCCGCAGTTTCAAGGAAATTATCCAGCCCTGCGTAATAATCATGGTTGCCGGTAACGGCGAAAACCCCGTGCCTGGCTTTCAGCTGTTTTAATGTGTCATCAAATTTTTCACAGCGCTCATCTATCAGGTCCCCGGATATCACGATCAGGTCCGGGTCAAGCGAATTCGCCTTATCAACTATGTTTTTAAGAAGTTTGACGGATTTTAGCGGGCCCAGGTGCAGGTCGGAAAGCTGTACAACGGTGAAACCTGACAATTTTTCCGGTATCTTGGCGGTTTTTATCTCAATATTCCTGATTTGCGGTGGCTGGGCCTGGTTGATGTAGGAATAAACCGCGGTTAAACCTATTACTACCAGCGCGGCAAGCGTGGAATAATACCGGAAGCCCGGGCTGTGGAAGAAAATCAGGGAAATATGCCGGATGATGAACGTGGAAACAGCGATACCGATCAGACCGAACCAGATCACGCCAAAAAAAGCGATGGATTTTACAATAAAAGCATCGGACTGCCTGATGGCGGCCTCACCGGCTATGAATGAAAGGCCTGCAGCAAGCAGGAGAAGTTTCAACCAGTTAGCCGCAGTTCGCGGCATCCCAAGGCCGCCCGACACCTGCGAGTAAATGTAGTAATGCATCCCGAAATAGATTGAAAAGGCGATGACGAAGAAAAGCAGGTAATACAGCTTGCTCATTTTGCAGCCGTTTTCGGAGGGACGGGCATGGAAACGTGGGTTGCCTCAACGGGCTGGGTAAGGGCTTTAACATATATGTTCCATTTTATTATGGAAGTGTAAAACAGGCCGGCAAACAGCACTACCAGTATCCCGTGCGATACGAACCGGGCCGTATTTTTTGTTTTGCCCGACCTGCGGGCTTCGTAAATGCCGATAAATTCCCATATCATTGAAGCGCCCATGGCGATAGTGATAGCCAGGAACTGCCAGTTAAAAAGCGCGACGCCGTGCAGTTTTTCCTCGTTAAGCGCGTTAAAATATTCCAGCCATTTCAGGGAATAAAGGGCAAACAACACGGCGAAAACGAAAATTCCCGCGTGAGTCCATAGCCGGGAAACATTTTTGGTGAGTTTTTGCCTGCGGGCTATCATCAGCATCGCGAATTCATAAATTGCGATTGCGGATATCAGCGCCAGGATAACATATTCAATCAATGTCACTTTTAGCATATTAGTTTATCCTCCCCGGGTTACCATTCGGAAATAAGAATGCCGTCAGGGTCGGTAATGTCGCTGTTGAGCCAGATCTCGCCGTTATCCCTGTTGTATATCAGTTCAACCGGCCATGCCGGGTTAACATGCGGGGTTACCGAGTTACCAACTATTTTCAGGTTGGTTGAACCTTCATGCCCGGAATCCGTGCCGGCTGTCCCCCACGCATCCCTGCCCAGCCTAAGCTTTGGTATCCAGGCGCTCATGTATTGCGGTACCCAGGCGTTGTTTTCTTTCTGGGTGGGAGTGTTGATATACTCGCAGGGGTTTCCGTCTGAATCCGTGTCCGTGAGAGCGATTGTCTGGTAAGGGAAAATGCCGCCGAAATCGGAATAATAAAGTTCTGTTGAAGACCTG
>MGVM01000204.1:1025-5652 GCA_001800495.1 Elusimicrobia bacterium RIFOXYB2_FULL_48_7 | reverse complement strand
TACGCATAAAATTGCCGGCAGCAATATTTCGCTGAATGACAATTTATTGCCTGCGGGACAACCGCCTGCAGGCGGTTGGGTTGCCGAGGATATTTTTGCTTTCTGTGCCATGGTAAAAAATACCAAATTAATACCTCAAAAGCAATAAATCGGGGTTGCTTTTCTGTTCAAGTTCGTCTATAATGTAGTTGCTTATGAACAAGATTAAGATGCCCCTGTTTCTCAAGTTCGTAATTATAATGATTACGCTCAGTGTTGGCCCCCTGGTGTTTGTAGGCGTCCGGACAGTTAATATCAACAAGGAAGCCCTCCAGACCTCTATCTTGGAGCTTCACACCCAGATAGCCAAATCCTTCTCCGAAAAAGTAGATTATCACCTCCAGGAAATACAAAACGAAATCCCTTACATCACGCAGCTGTTGTCAGTACCGGAGCTTTCGTTCCAGATAAGGGACGTCGCCCTGCAGTCTATACTTGATTCGCACCAAAACATCGCTTCGATCTCCCTGCTGGACAAGGAGGGCCGGGAAAAAGTAAAGGTTTACAACCCGTTGTTTGAGAAACAGGCGAAACTCCTGAACATGGGGCAGGACAGGGAGTTTCTTTCGATTAAGAGCGGCGCGATGCAGCGTTCGCTGAGCCAGGTCTATTACAAGGACGACAAGCCATTTTTAAATATTTTCTACAGTTTGAACAAAAACCTTAATGTGCTGATAACCCTGAGCCTTGATTCCCTCTGGATGGAACTCAAGAACATCCACCTGGGCAAGACAGGCTACGCTTTTCTGGTAGATTCGCAGGGCAATGTCATCGCGCACAAGGACAAGGGCCTGCTTTTCAAAAAACCCGATGGAATCCTGATTATTGACCAGGCCATCCATTCGATGTCCATCGGCTCAAGCGAATATTACAACTCCCGGACAAGGGATGAAATGATAGGCGCTTACGCGCCCGCCAGGAGCTTTGGCTGGGCGGTAATAGTTGAACAGCCAAAGAAGGAAGCTTATTATTCCAGCATATTAATGCAGAGGCAGGCGCTGTACCTGATTATAGGAAGCATTATTTTAAGCGCCGGGATCGCCTTCCTGATAGCCAGGAACCTGACCAGGCCGGTGCTTGAGCTGGTAAAAGCTGCCGACAGGATAGCCAGGCACGATTTTTCAACCACCGTGAACCTCAAGACCAACGACGAGATGAATGACCTGATCTCCACCTTCAACGTGATGACCAAAGAGCTCCGCAGGTACGAGGAAATGCAGGTGGACAAGCTGCTGGCTGAAAAAACAAAGACTGAAGCCATAATCTTCTCCATCGCCGACGGCATAATAATGACGGATTATGAGGGGAAAATACAGCTTGTCAACCACCAGGCAAGGCGCATGGTAGGGGTTGAAAAAGAAGCCGTGGAAGGCCATGTCCTGTGGGATTATATCAAGGATGAAAAGATATCGAAGACTTTCTCCGATATCATAGGCCAATACAAGCAAACCGAGGAAACCCTCCACAGGGAAATAGATTTGTCCTCGGAGGATTTATTCAGGTTTTTCAAGACCACAACCAAACCCGTCACGACGGCGAAAGGCGAGAAGCTCGGCGTAGTGACAGTAGTGAGGGATGTCACGCTGGAAAAGGAGATCGAGCGCATGAAGGACGATTTCATGCATTCAATCACGCACGACCTCAGGAACCCGATGACCTCCATCAGGGGTTTCCTTAAGTTCCTCATGGACGGCATAGGCGGGCCTCTTACCGACCAGCAGAAAAAGATGATAGATACCATGGACAGGGCTTCATTAAGATTAATGGGCCTTATCAACGACATTCTTGACCTTGCCAAGCTTGAAGCGGGCAGGATGGACCTGCAGCTGGCAGACACGAGCCTTGTGGAAATATCCAACAGGGCGGTTGAACTGCTCCAGCCGCAGATAGTGAAAAAATCCATAAACGTTACGGTGGAATCCTCCGGAGCCGGCGCAGCTGCAACGCCTTTGATCAAGGCGGACCCCCAGCTCATAGAAAGGGTTATCAACAACCTGGTCGGCAACGCGCTGAAGTTCACTCCGGAAAACGGGAAAATAACCATCAAGGTGATAGACCAGCCCGACAAAGTGGAAGTAAACGTGCTGGACACTGGCGAAGGCATACCGCCTGAGTACTTGGACAAGGTGTTCGACAAGTTCCAGCAGGTTGCCGGCCAGAAAAAAGGCGGGACCGGCCTGGGGTTGACGATCTGCAAGTATATTGTTGATGCTCACAACGGCAGGATCTGGGTGGAATCAAAACTCAAGGAAGGGGCTAATTTCAAGTTCTGGCTGCCGAAGAACCTGACAAAAATAACAGTGCAAGGATCATGAAGCGGAAAACAAAATTTATAAAACTGGTTATTTTGACAATTCTCCTGCAGCCGGTAATCCCGGCGCCGGCGCTTTTCCTGTATTCGCAGGAAACCGTTAAAGAGATGATCCTGCAGGAAATAAAAGTGAAGGAAGGCGATACGCTCTGGAGCGTTTCGAATTTTTACCTGAAAGACCCGCAAGCGTGGCCGGAAATATTGAAATACAACAAGCTTCCCTCAAGCGACCCCAATGTGATCCTCCCAGGGATGGCCCTCAAGGTGCCTGTCCTGCTGGTAAAGGAATCCCTTAGGCCTGCTCACCTGATCTACCTGCAGAACGACGTCCGTTTCAGGAAAAAGAACGACGTTAACTGGGACAAAGCGACCCCGAACATGGAGCTTTTTAATGAGGATGGCCTGCGAACCATGGAAAAGTCCGAGGCGAACATCAGGTTTTTAACGGGGGAAGTGGTCCGGCTGGATGAAAATTCGTTCGTTATACTGCGCCCCGAGAAAAAACGCGAGGAAGTCGAGATCTATTCCGGTGCCGTGAGGGCGTCGAAGACGAAAATAATAGCCGAGGATGTGGTTATCGACCCCAAGATCGAGCCCCGCTCGGGTGAAGCGGATTTCAAAACAAGGGTCAAGCCGGATAAGACTACGCTTGTCGAAGTTTATAACGGAGTCGTGGATGTAACCGCCCAAAACAAGACCGTCACGCTGACCAAGGGTTTTGGGACGCAGATAAAATACAAGGAAGCGCCGGACCTGCCCAGGGAACTGCCGCCGCTGCCGGAATTCGAGCTGGAAGCGGGCAAGAAAGCGAACCTGGGCAAGGGGAATGTACCGGAGAATGCCGGCAAGGACAATGTCAGTCTCGGAGGAGAGAACCTCAACCTGAGCCTCAAGGCACCTGAAATAAAGGGCCAGGGCCAGTCAAAAGTAATTAACTCCTCGATAAAGAAATACCACCTGCAGGTTGCCAAGGACCAGGAATTCAAGAACATAATTCTTGATGAAACAAACGACCTTAAGGATACCAGGGGCCGGCTGGACGTGGACCTGTCAAAAAAGAACCTGCCGGAAGGCCGGTATTGCTACCGCATCAGCTACCTGGACGACCTGGGTTTTGAAAGCAGGTACAGCATCGCCAGGCTGTTCACGATAGACACAACGCCGCCCGTAGTGGATTTGCAGAAACCGCTGGAAAACGAGGAAACCACGGATGATTTCATAGGTGTTGAGGGAAAAGCGGAACAGGGCGTGGTTCTGCAGATAAATGATAAAACGGTAATTCCTGACGAGAGCGGCAGGTTCATAACCGCCCTGACAGCCCGGAAGGGCAAAAACGCGATTACCATAATCGCGAAAGACCCCGCGGGGAACATAACAAGGCTCGAAAGGACCGTTTACAGGGTAACAGCCCTATCCCGGAAAAAAATGGCTTCATCTTCAAAAAGCGGAGACAGTGAACGGTCTTTTTTTGCCCCGGGAGGAATACTGGTTTCGATAGCGACGATTATTGTTATTTTAGGAGTGCTGGTACTAATGTTTAAACATTAGGTTGAGAACCTAATGTTTAAAGCATTAGGCCGGATGCTGCAGTTTTTTATCCTATCTCGTAGGCGTTTCCCTTCTTCAATTTAGCTTTTTTCCAGAGTTCCTTTACCCTTTCAATTACCTGGATGTGGTGCCTGTATTTGCTCGGGGTTACCACGAGGATGCCAATGGCGAGAGTCATGAGCGGTGCCTGGATGTCGTTGCCGTTATTGTCTTTGGCTGCGAAGTAGCCCCTCTGGCGTGTATTTTCATCATACTGTTTCAGGGAAAGTTCCGAGAACAATCCCAATATGCTCTGGGCGCTTTTTTCGGGTTCAGGTATATCGCAAATGACCACGAAATTGTCGCTTACAATATGCCCCAGCAGGCAGCGGCTGTTTGCGGGAGTTTCAAGCTGTTTCTGGAGCTGCTGCGCTAATACTTTCAAAAACTGGTCTCCGAGGTCAAAACCGTACTTGTCGTTGAACGGTTTGAAATTATTGATATCCATGTAATAAATGTTGAAACTGTTGTTCTCTTCAAGCCGCTTCTTTATTTCTTTTTCGACGGAATCGTTGCCGTGGAGCGCTGTCAGGGGGCTGGCTGAAATTTCCGCCTTGACCCTCTTCAGCAGGCCCTCGATCCTCGCGGTAAGCTCGATAGGCTCAAAAGGTTTCGTCAAGTACTGGTCAGCGCCGAGCTTGATGCCGGTTATGCGGTCTTTTGTCTGTGAGAGAGATGTCAGCAGGATGA
>MGVM01000204.1:0-917 GCA_001800495.1 Elusimicrobia bacterium RIFOXYB2_FULL_48_7 | reverse complement strand
TAGGCCTCATTTTCAAGGGTGAAATTAAGCAGTTCCTGTATCTCTGTGTCGTCGTCAGCTATCAGTATTCTTGTCATTTCCTATCCTATGAATTCCCTGATTTTTTTCAGCACGTCCCCGGTCCCGAACGGTTTCTCTATGAAAGCGTCAGCGCCAGCGAATTGGCTGATCCTTTTGTCCCATTCTTCCTTGCGGACGGTCATTATTATTATTATTGGCACCGGGTCGTACTGCTCGCCTTCGGATAAAGCCTTACAGACGTGGTAGCCGTCGATAATGGGCATCATCACGTCGATCAGCACCAGGTCCGGCTTGAATTCCTTTATTAATTTAAGCGCGGTCGCGCCATCAAAGGCTGTTTTCAACTCATAGCCTTCGCTCTTCAGCAAAGTTGAAAGTAGTTTTACTATTGACCGGTCGTCGTCAGCTATTACAATTTTTTTCATTATTTTGTGTATGACAGATATACGGGTTTGCCCTGCCTGATTATGTCGAAAACTATGCCGTCGTTCAATTTCAGGTATTTCACTGCCTTCCTGAAACTCGCCGTGTCCGGCGTGGGAGCGCGGTTAATGGATTTTACCAGGTCGCCTTCAAAAAGCCCCATCTGCGAGCCGTCAGTATCAGGTCCGATTTTTGTCACGACAACACCCAGTTCGCCGGAGGGTATGCTGTATTCCTTGGCGAGCGTTCCGCTGAGTTCCGCGACAGTGATGCCAAGCCAGGACGCTGTAGCTGAACTTTCGTTTTCACCTGCCCCCTCGCCTGCGGAGGGGGCCTTGCCTGAGGAAGTTTCATCCGGCATTTCCCCGGTTGTCAGTTCAATGCTAATGACCTTGGAATCACGGGAAATCCTGGCCTGGATTTTTTTCCTGGCGCCGGTGGCCGCGACAACGGACTGAAGGCTTTTCGCGTTT
>MGVM01000203.1:6927-10406 GCA_001800495.1 Elusimicrobia bacterium RIFOXYB2_FULL_48_7 | reverse complement strand
ATTAACCTACACCAACCTGACCAGCACCCGGACAAACCAGGATTTTACTGGAACATACACACCTGTTGTTTCAACTTATTACGTAAACGGGTCTGTAGTTGATTCCAGCGGTACAGCTGTCAGTGGAGTTACAATAACACTTACTGGTGCATCAAATACATCGGTGGTTACAGACGCTAACGGTGCGTATTCATTCGCAAGCATAATTTCCGGTTCCTATATAATTACACCTTCGTTGCAGGGGTATACATTCAGCCCGGTAAACCTGCAGATAACCATTGTAAACAGTAATTTGACGGGTAATAATTTCACTGCTGCCAGGGCTGCAGATCTCCCCCCTGCTGTCAAAATAACCGTGCCGGGAAACAGGCAGGTTATCAACGGGAATTATAATGTTAAGGTTGAAGCCACTGATGATGTTGGCATATCAAAGGTTGAGTATTACATTGACGGCGATCTTAAGCATTCAGATTCTACAATTGACAAATTCCATTGGTTATGGGATACTACTCTCGCGGCTGATGGCGAACATACCCTGAAAGTGATTGCTTACGATACTATAAATCAGACCGCATCAGCTGAACTGACAGCGATAATACACCAGAAACCGAACGAAGTGAATATAGTCGGGGAACTTAAACCGGTGGAGCCTGTTGTGGAGCCTGGTTCCGGCAAGAAAGCAAGGATAAGGTTCAAAGTTGACCTGCCTGCTGATAAAAAGCAGCAGGAAGGCGAAAAAGCAAGAGTTCACGTCAATATAGCCATATACACTGTCCGAGGGACACTTGTAAAAACCCTTATTGATGAAGAACTGCCGATGGGTGAGTCACAGGCCTTATGGGATGGAAGGAATTTTGCGCAGGAAGTCACTGCAAGCGGCGCGTACATAGTGAAAATCCAGGCAGGCGATTTCAAGGATATGAAGAAGATTGTTGTTGTAAAATGACGATTAGTATTGCAGGCTAGGGGCAATATTCGGTTAATAACCGCTGTTTATCAAATTTAACAAGTTTCCAGGTGGTACTTTCCTAGAAGTAACACCTGGAAACACAAAGGAACTAGCTTGAAGCTAGGAATTCAAGTTTTAATTATTTCAGTGATTTTCTGTTTCGGTAAACCTGCCCGGGCTACAGAATCCAGCCTTGGCGGGACTGCGATTCTCACACAACCCGTTGGTGCCCGCCAAATAGCCATGGGGGAAGCATTTGTCGCTATTGCCGACGACCTGAACACCATTTATTACAATCCGGCTGGTTTAGCTAAAATTTACGGCGAAGTGAATATGACCTATTTACAGGGGCTTGTTGATACCTGTTACGCGTCGCTTAGTTTTGGCAGAAGGATAAAAGAGCGTAACGCCCTGGGTTTAAGTTTGTATATTTTTCAGGGCGGAAATATTGAAATACCGGAAGATAATTCAACGTACAGGATGATAAGGATCCAGGATGATTATTTGCTTACGGTGAGTTACGCGGTAAGCAATGACGACAGGAATTTGATGGTAGGCGCCAACTTCAAGATGCTTCGTTCGACACTTATAGAAAAATATTCCGCGACGGCTTTTGCAGGAGATTTCGGGATACTTTACAGCCCCGGTATTTTGAAAGGGGTTTCGCTGGGCGCTGTTGTGCAGAATGTTGGAACTGAATTGAAATACCTAAATGTTGGCGATCCTTTGCCTCTTACATATCGTGTCGGCGCTGCTTACCGTTTCCCGGGGCGTTTGTCCGGCCTTCAGCTTGATGTCGACAGAGTTCAACTGTTGAATTCACCTGCCGGGATGAGTGCTGGCGTGGAGTATTTCCCCGTTGAAAGCCTTGGATTAAGGGCCGGTTACCGCAATTCAGAAAATGTGAATTATTTTTCAATAGGACTGGGATTTGCTTTCAATGGGATAGGATTTGATTACAGCCAGTCGCTTTTTAACGAGTTTCAGGCGCTTAACCAAACAACTTTTTCGCTGGGGCCTGAAAACTCGTGGCTGTTCGGGACTGAAGACTCGAATAAGTTGAAAGCGCAAAAAGAGCAGGAGAAAACCCGGGAGGAAGATAGTTTTGTAGTGAAAAACCTGGCATCACTGCTAGATAAAGACCTGTCTGAGCAGGTTGATGATGAGCTCAAGCCGATTTTTGTGTATATCAGTGAAGGTTATTATCTTGAGGCAAAAAAGCAACTGGCAGCCATACCAGCGGCCAGCCAGCTTAAAAACGACAGGAATAAGCTTGAGGGTAAATTAAATTCGGTCGCGGCAGTAACCCATGAACTCAGCGATGACAGATTGGTGTCTCAAATCACTCGAAAAGGGCTGGTAGCTTTCATAAAACCGATGGAGAATCCCCAGGATGCCCTGGTAAAAGTTCATTATGCTGTGGAAAAATCCAGCCATGATAAAACAATTGAAAGCCTGTATTCCCTGCTCAAGAATTATTACCCTGACATAGCTAAAAATGAAGAAGTGCCTGAAGGTTTTACGCTGGTGACCTATAAACTGTACAAATCTCTGAATTATATTTATGACGGGCATTATGACCTTGCGATCCGGGAATCCAGGGAAGTCCTTGATTTGGAACCGGAAAATGTGCTAGCCCTAAAAAGGATGGGGTCTGCGCTCTATTGCATGGGAAAAGCGGAAAATAAGCCGGAAGCCATTGAAAAAGCCCGGGAAATCTGGAGAAAAGTGATAAATTTATCGATTGATGATAAGGAAATCAAGGAATTCCTGGAAAAGAAGTGATTATTGTTTTTTTATTCTGTAAACCAGCCGGAGATAAGCAAGTATAGTCCTGAAAACCTTCATTTTTGACTTGCCTTTTTTCAAATCATAACGCAAAATCAGCGGTACTTCCATTATTACTGGTTTCAAACCAAGGGATCTCAATAATATTTCGGTTCCCGCCGGAAAACCAGTTTCAGTGATCAGCCCAGCTCCGAACTTCTGCCTTAATTTCATCAGGAATTCCCCTTTGTAAGCCCGGTAGCCGCAGGTGTAATCCCTAAGTCCTTTATATTTAAAGAAAAACGTGAACATTAAACCCGCGAAAAGACTGTATATTTTACGGTAATATTTCAGCCCTTTTTCTTCCCCGCCTCCGCAATAACGCGAGGCTATCACTATATCCGCATTGTTTCCGTTTATTTTTTCAACCATTGATTTTGTTATTTCTATAGGATGGGTATTATCAGCGTCAAGGGCAACAAGAATATCGTTTTCCTTTAGAACCTCAAAAGCATGGCTGAATCCTGTTTGCAAAGCGGCGCCAAGCCCTTTGTTTTTTGCATGGCTAATGACGGTGACAGGCAAACCTGAATTAGCGGCAGTTTGCCCTGTACCGTCAGTAGACCCATCGTTTACCAGTATGATCTTAAATGTGCCTGGATCAAAATTGGATTTTATCGATTTGAATATTTCTGACAGGTTATCGTTTTCGTTATAAGCAGGAAGCAGAAAGTAAATCATATTTTTTCCCCCTATTTAATAC
>MGVM01000203.1:6364-6871 GCA_001800495.1 Elusimicrobia bacterium RIFOXYB2_FULL_48_7 | reverse complement strand
TTCAAGGGAACTATTGAACTCTTCCAGCGCATATTTGACAAGTGGCCTGTCTTTAAAAGCGAGATGCCAATAAATATAACCCAGTTCAGAATGATAGAGGTAGTTTTCCGGGTCCAGGAATACCGCATTTTTCAACATTTTGATTCCTTGAGCCGTGTTGTATTGGCTGGAAACAGCCATTTTATAGTAATTTTCAGGGTTCAGGGGATTGCACTTTATTGCGCCGGCGTAGTCATTTTTCCTGGCAGAGATATCAGAGGCCAAAAAAGCAGCGTAAAAGAGGCCGATCAGGACAAGCGCAGGAATGAGATAGACATTGTATTTTTCAAGCCGGATTTGCGTGGAATTACCTGATTTTTGTTCAGCCATTGCGTATAACGCTAAAAGAAGCATAACGTTTGCCGGGAGGTGTAAATTCATGTCAAAAAACGCCTGGAATAGCAGTATTATCGAAGGATACAGCAAAAACCGGTATTTCCCCGTTCTTCTCAACAACATGTAAATTAG
>MGVM01000203.1:4836-6311 GCA_001800495.1 Elusimicrobia bacterium RIFOXYB2_FULL_48_7 | reverse complement strand
AATTATATCTGGGAAATATTTTCCCGTAATTACCCAGCCCAACCCCATACACAGGGTTATCAGCTGTCATTTTAACTGCGGAATACCATAATTGAGGCCTGTAAAATGCCAGGGGATCGTTAATTTTGAGGTATTTGTCTGATATTTTGATGCTAAATAAGGCGATTAATCCAATAAGAACGAAAACGTTCAATATAAGGCCGTTTTTACCGTATTTTTTCCAGATGAGGATCATCATTAAAATTATGAATATTACAAGCACGCTTCTCGACCTGCCGCATAAAATCCCGAATATCCCTGTTAGCAAGCTAATGTAGCAAGCTATTTTTTCTCTTTTTTCTACAGTTGTTTCCTGAAACAAAACTCTCGCGGCTGCAAAAATGGTCAGCGCGGCAATAAAACCCATTACCAGGTTCGGATTGTCAGGAAAGAGCCCGTAAGGCGCCGCGCCTATAAAATTCTGCCAAATAACAACGATTGATTGCATGATGTTGAGTAAATGAAAAGCCCAGGATGTTTTATTGGAATCAGCATAGTTCAGCATCGTTATATAGAAAATAGCATACACAAAAAACTGCAGGAAATCCTTGAATGAGGGGTAAAAACATTTTGTAGTGAAGAAGGTTATCATAAGCCAGAAAACCATAAGTGTTGCGGGAACAAGTATTTCCTTTTGGATACTTGTTTTGTTAATTTTGAGCGATAATATAATGAAGACAGATATCAGCAGTAATGCTGTTATACTGAATTGAAAAAGCAGTTTCCCCCCGCCCATTAAAACCGTACAGGTGAATACAAGGATTGGCAATAGGTTAATGACTTTTTTTGGCATAGTAATACTTGAAATATGGGTTGTGTGATTTTGTTTTTTCAGAGGCAGTAAGCGCTTCATACAGGTATGACTTGAAGCGGGTGCCCTTGAATTGTTCTATCCGGACCGCTGACAGCTTATAATACGCTTGCCAGAAATCAGGTTTTGTTTTTATTGTTTTATCAAGGTAGTTTTGCGCAAGTTCAAGATTTTTGTCCTTAAAATATATTTCCGCCTGGTTGTAGTAATTTGTTGAAAGATATACCTTATAAACGCCGTTTGAATATATGATTAGTAATAAAATCAGAGCAAACCTGAGCAAGATGGGTTTTGTTTCAGGTTCAAGATAAGAATGCACTGAAACGCCTGTTGGTTTTATCGCGTAAGCGGCTATCGACCAAAAAAGGATGCCGTTCGCGAGGATGAATAAATTGTACTCAAATATATTCTGGATTAAAATCGCCAGAAATCCTGTTTTGAGAAAAGGATTTGTCATTTTCTTGTAGATAAAAACAATTAAATAAATAAATACCAACAGGCAAGGAACACCTGTTTCACTGGCAAGCTGAAGATAAAAATTATGGGCAAACATCGATGATAAGGCAGCAGTTTTGTATTGCGGATAAACGTACTGAAATGTCCCTAATCCTGTGCCAAATAGCGG
>MGVM01000203.1:0-4794 GCA_001800495.1 Elusimicrobia bacterium RIFOXYB2_FULL_48_7 | reverse complement strand
GACGATAAAAGAAAGATGAATATTACCAGCGCAGCAATAGCGCCTTTCCAGCCGTATTTGACAATCAGTGCCGCGGACAATATGCTTACGAATGCCGATGAGGATTTTGTGAAAAAAAGAGTAAAAAGCGACAAAATCAGCAACAAGGACAGGATTATGTTTTGCGTGGAAAGTGATATTCTTATTTTTGACGATATCAGGGGTATCGCCATCAGAAGATATCCGGCCAGGATGTTAGGGTTCACGAGGGTAGCGTCAGGCATGTCCATTTTTTGGACAAAGACCTGATAGAATGAAATTATGCCAATAACGCAGACAGCGGCCTGGAAAAAGTATTTTGATTTTTCAAGAAGTTCATCCGGAAACTGAAAAACAAGCACAAAAATAATGAAATAATTCAGCCAGTTGTGAAGTTCAAATTCCATGTTGAATTTTATCTGTGAAAATACGGAGGTGGTGAAAATAACGGCGAAAAACAAGGGAAATATTGGAGGAATTTTAGAGAATAACTTGACAGGATTCAGGTAGGAAAGAGCGAGAAACGCGAGTATTATGGCAAGGAAGTGTATTATTGTTTTCGACCAGACATCCCATCCGGCAAGAAGCAATGGAGAAAGTAAAAAGATTAAACCCAAAAGCGAAGAAATCGCGGAGGGAAGACTTTTCAAAATCAGGTTCTAGTCTTGCAGTATGTTTGGCGTGATGAAAATAAGCAATTCAGTCCTGGCAGTCGTTTTTGTCTTATAACTGAAGAAATAACCCAGGATAGGCAGATCGCTTAAAACAGGCACCCTTTGAATGTTGTCAATATCATTTTCCGTTATCAACCCGCCGATTACAATAGTATCGTTGTCTTTGATGATAACTGTCACGTTGGTGCTGCGGTTTTTTGTGCTTGGCGGCTGGCCGGCAGGGCTTGGTTGCGGGACGCTTACACTAGGTAACACAGTCAGAGTTATCCAACCGTCGGGACTTATCGAAGGCGTGACTGTAAGCTGTATCCCTGCGTCGAGAAACATCCATGACTCTTGTGAAACTTGATTTACAACAGTAATCGCTTTATAGGGAACTTTTTCGCCCGAGACTATAGTCGCCATCTTATTGTTCAGTGTGGTAACCCTGGGATTTGAAAGCACCTTGGCTTTTCCGGATGTAATTAGTGCACCAAGCCTCATGTTTAACGCGTCGTTGGCTGTTACATAACCGAAATTGAAATTACCTCCCAACGGGACAGGCAAGGCGGTTTTGACTTCTGTGAGCTGTATACTATTAGCACCTGCTTCTGCAGGCTGGCTACCCAAACCTGGGCTATCTCCAAGAGGCTGGTTTATTGATTCCATGGCGACATTACCAGCACCAGACCCCTGTTTAGAGACATTTTGGTAAGTCCAGTTCACACCAAGGTCAGAAATATCGTTTAAAGTGACATCGACAATTTTGGCTTCAATTGATACCTGCTGCAATTTTATATCAAGCTCTTTTAAAAGTTTTTCAATAGTTACCAATCCCTCAAGAGTCGCTGTCACAACGAGGGAATTAGTTCTCGTGTCAGTCCCGATGAATCCTTTTATTTCCTGCGCTGTCAATACAGTGTTTATTTGCGACTGAATCACAGCGGCATCCGCAAAATTCAACGGAAATATTTTTGTATATGTAATTTCTTTCTGTCTCTCATCTTTTAAGGCAGTAGGTGTAATGACCCTGATAATATTGTCGGAAATCATCGTTGACGTCAGGCCTCGGAGAGAAAGAATAGTCTGGAAGGCCTGGTCGAATGGTACGTTTCTGAGTGAAATAGACACATTTCCCGTTACGTCCTGCCCGTAAATAATATTAATTCCGCTTCTAATGGACATTATCTGGAGGATATCTCTTATATCAGCATCATTGTATTCAAGAGTTACCGGTGTTTTCGGAAGTATCAAACTTGTTTTTCTTGATGATCCTTCATCCGATGCATCTTTTGATGAACCTGCTTTCTTGGTGTAGTTTTTCGAAACAGTTTTTGCCTTTACAGCGGGCTTTTTTACAATTACCTTCCGCTTGGGAGCTGGTTCAGGTTCGACTGAGTTTTCATCAGCATTTTCCGTGACAACATGATTCTCAGAAGAACCTGACGTATCACTTGTGTCGGCGAAAAGGGATAAATTTATGATATTTCCGTTTTGCACTGGTTCGTAATTGACCATTTTATTAAGGTCGATGACTACTCTGACAATTTTGTTAGGCTGGTTCTGAAATTGCCCGGTCCTGATGCGTTTTATTAAATCACTATCCACGTTCGTTTCTTTTTGCTTCAAATCATGTTCGGTATTGAATAATTCCACAACAAGCCTGGGTGGGTTTGATATTTTAAAAATATTGTATTTTACTGTATTTGAAGTAACAATTTTGATTGATTTGTTTTCTATCTGTAAATCATTCAAGACGGAAAAACCCTGTTCTTCAGATTGTGAAAAACAATTCAGGTAAGATAAGAAGAATGTCAGCAGAATGGCGGGTAGAGTTTTTTTCATTTGTTTTTTTATCCCCCTGTAGGCTATTATCTGGATTCAGTAATTTTGAAAGATTTTGTGAATTTGTCTTCGGTTGTCAACGTCGCTGACTTTGCGGAAACGGAACCGTTAACTCCGCGGACAACTCTGTTCCTGTTGTCGTATAACTTCCCGTTTTTGAGTATATAAATACCCATAGGGCTTGAAAACAACGCCATTTTACAGTTTTGGTCGGTAAGAATACCTTTCAAGTCGAATATGCCGATATTCGGTTTCTCCGCTTCTCCTTGAGCCTGTAGCATAGGTGAAACTATGCGTTTTTCTGTCAAGGGAGAGAAGGGATCACGGTATATATCCCCGCCGTATCTATAGACTTCTTCCACGGTTTTTTCTGGCAGAATTATTGCAGGTGGCTTGGGTTGTTCAGAGATTACTGCTTTTGGGGAATTTTTGCTTCCGCATCCGATGAAAAATGCTTGCAACGATAGACCTAAAACAAGCAAAAATGTAGATAGGAATATTCTATTTTTCATCTTTTACCTTTTGACATATAGGCAATTAAATAAAAACTTCCGCCAATTGTTGTCTTCTTGTCTGAGCCTGCTTGGGCATTAATTGTCAGGTCTCTTACGGCTAGAATTCTTTTTTCCTGGCCGATATCAGTAAAAAAGTGGGCCAGTGAATGGTAATTAGCAGTATAATTGAGATTGTAGGGGACTTCATCATATTCTGTTGAAGCTGTTGTATTCACCGGAGTCGGTGAGAAATTTGAGATTCTAATCCCGAACTTGTCATAGTTTTTTGAAAGCCTTCTGATAAGGTCAGGAATATCTTTTGATTTCGGAAGTTTTTCCTGGAGTTCTTTTACTTCAACTTCAAGAATTTGGGATTTGACTTTAAATTCTTCCAGCAAAAGAGATTCCCTTTTGGCCTGCTCTATCTGCTCCATGGTTTCTTTGATTTTTTTCTTTTTTTCTGAAATATCCTTATTAATAGGGTTCAGCAAAAAATTGAAATAAAGAAATACAAACACAATCACACCCAAGCCGATTGAAATGTAAATTTGTTGTTCTTTTTTCATGTCAGGATGCCTTGTAAGTACACATTATTGTGAATGAATATGTCTGCATTACACCGAAAGTTGTCGTAATGCCGCTGATTTCCACGTTGCTGTATTTTGGTGAGTTTTGCAGGTTTGACAGAAAATCAGCTATTGCGAGGTTATCATATGATATGCAAACCATGCTTATCACGCATCCCTCCGGAACCATTTTCGTTGACAGGGATGTCAGCCATATAGGTTGAGGCAGAATTTGCATGAATTCCTCCATGAATTTCGGGTAAAACAACCGTCCTTTCATGAGGTTCTGGATAGTATTTTTTTTCGCTTCAAGGGCTGCAGTTATTCCCTTGAGCCTGTTTACATCATCAACAATAGACTGATATTTCTTAAGTTCCTGCTGCAATACATTCAGTTCGCCGCCAAGTTTTTGCGCAATCGTCATTCTGTAAAAAAAGAATACTATTGCAAGCGAAACGATTGCGCCGGCTCCGAGCCCAATCAGGATAGTAATCCTTTCTTTCGCTTCTTTTTGCAGCGCTTCAGGTGGTATAAGGTTTACTTTAATCATTTTTCTTTTATTTGTCTGGTAGCCAGGCCTACTGCAATTGCGGATTCTGCTATATTTTCAAATTGCATGTTTGATGGTTTGTCCAAGCTTTTAAACGGGTTGAATACTTCCGTTTGGATTTTAAGTTCCTGGGCAAAATATTTATCGATGTTTTTCATCGCCGAGGTGCCGCCGGACAACAACACGCGGCTTAATACCTGTTGTTCACCTCTTTGCGAATAGAAAAAGTCTATTGAACGGTGAATCTCGCTGAGTAAGTCATGGGCAACAGGAGTAAGCACGTTTGAGATCTGAAGAGCATCCTTATTGTCCTCCTTCAATGCGGACTCCTTGTCTTCCACTGTTACCAGCAACCCGTACTTTTTCTTTAATTCCTCAGCTTTCTTGAAGTCGCTCTGGAAATTTTTCTGCAAGGCCTTGGTAAAAGTATTGCCACCGATAAATATATCCCTTACAACGCGCGAAATACCGTTTTCAACAATTGTAACATTAGTGACGTTTGCCCCGATATTGACTACTATGACCATTTCCTGGGATTTCTGGTCCCTGTTGATGTCATAGCAGGATTCAAGGGCGAAAGCATCTACGTCTATTACCACGGGATTCAGGCCGGCTTCCTGGAGTATCTCTATTTTTGACTGGATTATGTCTTTTTTTGCGGCAACCAG
>MGVM01000202.1:4566-9340 GCA_001800495.1 Elusimicrobia bacterium RIFOXYB2_FULL_48_7 | reverse complement strand
GATTTTAGCATTTATCGAGTTTATTATTATTCAACTATTCGGCCTTTATTACGGATACAACTATTTCCTCTGCCGAACCACCGGCTGATTTGATTTTTTCTATGGCGGATTTTGAAAACTTGTGGGCTCTTATTTTAAACGCCTTTTTTAATTCACCACCACCAAGCACCTTAAGGTCCAAATTCGTATTGTCAATCATCTTTTTTTGTATCAGCAAATCCGGGTTAATTTCTGTTCCTGCGTCAAATAATTTCTCAAGTTGTCCCAGGTTTACATAATAGTATTCAGTCCTGAATTTCCTGTTTGTAAAGCCTCTTTTAGGTATACGCCTTAAAAGGGGCATCTGACCGCCTTCAAACCAGGGAGCTTTTGTGCCGCCTGATCGCGACCGCTGCCCCTTCATCCCGCGTGTTGAACTTGCTCCATGTCCACTTGCTCTTCCGTGCCCTAAAATTTTCTTCCTGTGCCTTGAACCTGCCGCCGGTCTTAAATTATTCAGTTTCATGATTTTTTCAGTAATTTCTTTATTTGTTCCTCTGTCCTTAGATTCACCAGTGCATCCATCGTCGCTTTTGATATATTAATCGGGTTTGTTGAACCGAGGCATTTGCTCAATATATCCTTAACTCCTACAGCTTCAAGTACCGCCCTAACACTGCCTCCGGCAATAATACCCGTGCCTGCAGTTGCCGGCCTAAGCAGTACCCTTGAAGCACCGCACCTTCCTATTATTTCGTGGGGAATAGTGTTGTTCAACAAGGATACTTTTGTGAACTGTTTTTTTGCCCTGTTAGTGGCCTTGGAAATGGCTTCGCGGACTTCCTTGGCCTTGCCCATCTGTATCGACAGACTCCCCGCCTGATCACCTACAACAACGATCGCGTTAAACGAAAATCTTTTTCCGCCTTTCACTACCTTTGAAACCCTATTGACTGCTATTACTGTTTCTACATACGGACTGCTTTCACTAGATGTCCTTTGATTTTTTTCTTTTTCTGCCATATTTCCCTTTTAATACCCGTGATAGCCGCCTAGAAGGCTAAAGGGTATATTTCCCTTTTACCTAGAATTTCAGACCTGCAGCACGGGCAGACTCAGCCAACGCTTTTACCCTTCCGTGATATTTTCTGCCGGACCTGTCAAACACAATTTTGTTGATGTTTTTTTCGATCAGTTTTTTTGCAAGTAACTCTCCGACTTTTCTTGACTGCTCTATTTTTTTTACCTTTGACAACTGTCCCTTAAGTTCGATTGAAAGGCTTGAGACCGTTAATACCGATTTGCCGTTAAGGTCATCTATAGCCTGTGCATAAATATGCTTCAGGCTTCTAAAAACACTTACCCTGGGACAATCCGGCATGCCACTTATCTTGTTTCTTATTTTCTGCTTTGTTAATTCAAATCTCTTGTCTTTTGATATTGTCATATTTCAGGCAAAGCTATTTCTTTGCCCCTCCCCCACCACCGGCGCCAGCACCTGCACCTACACCAACGGCTGTCTTCCCGGCTTTCTTAGCCACATATTCGCCTACATACCTTATTCCTGTCCCCTTGTAAGGTTCAGGCGGCTTGATCCTTCTGATTTTTGCGGAAGTTTCTCCGACAAGCTGCTTGTCAAAACCAGAAACTGAAATAATGATGCCCTTTGAATCCACCGTTATCTTGATGCCTTCCGGTATTTTAAATTTGACTAAATGGCTGAATCCGATTCTCAAAACAAGTTCCTGGCCTATTACCTGTCCGTTATAACCGATACCCCTGATTTCAAGCGATTTGTTGAAACCTTTTGTCACTCCTGCTATAGCGTTTCTTATTAGAGACCAAACCAAGCCCTGAGACATGCGATCAAGCCTTTTGTCCGAACTTCTGTTGACAAAAACCTTGCCATCCTCAGTTTTTACTTCTATGTTGTCAACATACTTCTCTTTTAATATTCCGAGCGGGCCTGTTACAATAAAATAATGGTCCTTTATTTCAAATTTTGTTTTCTCTGGAATAATTATTGGTTTTTTCGCTAGTCTGCTCATTATAATCTCCGTTATATTCTGGATGCGCTACCAAACTGTGCAAATAACTTCACCGCCCAGGTGTTTTTTTCTTGCTTCCTTGTCTGTCATAAGACCTTTCGAGGTTGACACTACTGAAATACCCAATCCTCTATATACTCTGGGCAATTCAGTCCATTTCCGGTACACCCTCAACCCGGGCCTTGATGTGCGTTTTATATCTTTGATTGTTCGTTCTTTACTATCTCCATACTCAAAATAAATCCTTAATAAACCTTGTTTGTAATTTTCTATTTTTTTGTAGGATGAAATATAACCTTCTTCTTTAAGAACCCTGCACAAATCTTCCTTTATTTTTGACGAAGGAGCGTCTATTTTCTCTAGATATTTCTGCTGCGCGTTTTTTATCATCGCTATCATGTCTGCAATCAGATCAGTGGACATTTTTTACCTCTTTTATGCCGCTTGTCACCCGTTTGGAAGGATGAACGGCGTTTTATCCTTTTTAATGCCGCCTGTTACCCTCTTGGAAGTGTAGGCGACGTTTTAGCTTACCAGCTGGATTTTGTAATACCGGGTATCTCGCCTTTATGCGCAAGATTGCGGAAACATATGCGGCACAAACCAAAGTCACTAATAAATCCCCTTGGCCTTCCACATATCCTGCAAATATTGCGATGCCTTGTGCTGAATTTCTGCTGTTTTCGCATTTGTACGATTGATGCAATCGTTGCCATTTGTCACTCTCTCTTGTTGAATTTGTCTATTTGAGCTCTTTCTTAAAAGGCATGCCTATCATCATTAAAAGGTTTTTTGATTCCATGTCCGTTTTTGCCGTTGTTACGAATGTTATATTCATGCCCCGTGCTTTATCTGATTTGTCAATTTCTATTTCAGGGAAAATATACTGTTCCTTGAGTCCGAGATTATAGTTGCCCTGGCCATCAAAACCACGCGGTTCCAACCCATGAAAGTCCCTCATCCTTGGAATTGACGCTGAAATAAATCTGTCTATAAAATCATACATCTTATCGCCACGCAATGTGACTTTCAATCCTATAGGCATATTTTTTCGCAGCTTGAAATTCGAAATCGATTTCTTCGCCCTTCTAACAGAAGGCTTTTGACCTGTCATGTTCCCCAGCTCTGCACTTGCAAGGTCAACAATCTTTACGTTCTCCCTGGCTTCCGATAAACCCATATTAATGACTACCTTTTCAATTCTAGGGACCTGTAAAAAGTTTTTATACCCGAATTTTTGCATCATTTCAGGAACCGTTTTTTCCTGATAACTTTTTTTAAGCCTCGATACGTATTTTATACTCATTTTATTACCTTTTTTAATGCTTCAGTTACTCGTTTGCACGAGCATGAAGCACATTACCTTTATATCTTGATCTTATATAATCATTTCTCCACATTTCCTACAAACTCTTACTTTTTTACCATCTGAAAGAAAATCATTTTTTGCGCGGGTCGGCTGATCGCACTTCGGGCATACCAGCATAAGGTTCGACATTGAAATTGGCATTTCAATTTCCCTCGTACCCCCAGGATCGGTCTGGGTCGGCTTAACATGCTTTTTTACAATATTTATTTTCGAAACAACGGCTTTATTCTCAGCTGCCATTGTCCTTAAAACTTCGCCACGCTTATTTTTGTCTTTTCCGGATATTATCTTTACCTTGTCTTTCTTTCTTATGAACGCCATATCTTTTACCTTCCGTTTTTTTGCCTTTTACACAACTTCTGGGGCCAATGATATTATTTTCAGAAAATCTTTTTCCCTCAATTCACGGGCAACAGGCCCGAAAATTCTTGTTCCCTTGGGATCACCATTTTCATCAACAATCACGCATGCATTATCGTCAAATTTTATGTACGAACCGTCTTTTCTTCTGCTTTCTTTTGCAACACGGCTAACGACTGCTCTTACCACTGTGCCTTTTTTGGTATTTGCCGTCGGAGTGGCTTCCTTTACAGCACCTATGATAATATCACCTAAAAAACCGTACCTTCTTCCCGTGCCACCGAGAATCCTGATACACATAAGCTTTTTAGCACCTGTATTATCCATCACATTCAACATGCAGCGTTCCTGTATCACTGGGCTACTCCCTCGTTCTTCGTATTTAATATTTTAACAATCCGCCATCTCTTAAGCTTTGACAGAGGCCTGGTTTCTTCGATTTCTACTGTATCTCCCTGGTGTGCTTCATTTTTTTCATCATGAGCATAGAACTTATTGGGAATTCTCATTACCTTGTCGTATTTTGAATGACGCACTGTTCTAACGATCTTCACTACCCGGGTTTTATCCATTTTAGCTGAAACAACAACCCCCATGCGTGTTTTTCTTCTTGATACGTTTTCCATTTTTTTGTTCCTTCTCACCCTGTTTCGCTTAAACTATTTTAGTGAATTTTTGCTTGTACAACGTATTTAAGCGGGCAATATCCTTTCTTAATTCCCTGATTTCAAGGGGATTTTTTAACGGAGCAGACTTATGCTGTACTTTGATCCTGAATAATTTAAGTTGTTTCTGGTCAAGTTGCAAGGTTAATTCCTGCAAAGTCAAGTTTTTAAGTTCGTTCCACTGTTTAGTTTTCATTTCTTCCTATTTAATACCTCATTCTACGCGCTTGGAAGCGTATGGGTTATATTCCTCTTATTCAGCTCTTGTGACAAATTTTGTCCTTATCGAAAACTTATGAGTCACCAACCTTATTGCCTCTTTTGCATCTTCCTCGCTTATACCTTCGAGTTCA
>MGVM01000202.1:847-4553 GCA_001800495.1 Elusimicrobia bacterium RIFOXYB2_FULL_48_7 | reverse complement strand
CCGCCGGTTTTTTTGTAACCGGCTTATCCGGAAAGATCCTAAGCCATATCTTTCCGCCCTGTTTCATTGAGCGGGCTATCGATAACCTGCACGCTTCAATCTGGCGAGCTGTCACCCAGCCACCCTCCAGGGCTTTTAATCCGTATTTTCCAAAGGCAATTTCAGAGCCCTTTGTTGACAATCCCTTTATCCTTCCTCTTTGCATCTTTCTGAATTTTACTCGTGATGGCATTAACATTGTATCTTACCCCTGGTCACTCAACTTCAGCTCCCTCAGTTGGAGCAATCAATTCATCAATTGTTTTCTGGTCAGACATGGGATCGAGTTTATCTTTTTCCACAAGACTGGCTTCTTTCTCTTTAAGAAATTCCTTATCTGTCTTTCTATAAAATTCCTTCTTGAATATCCATGTTTTTACGCCTATTTTGCCTTTCTTGATCATCGCTTCTGAAAAACCGTAATCTATGTCAGCTCTGAAGGTATGTAGCGGGATTCTTCCTTCCCTTATCCATTCAGAACGAGCTATTTCAGCACCACCAAGCCTTCCTCCAACCATAATTTTAATCCCAAGCGCACCGGCTGAAATTGTTTTTTCTATAGCTCTTTTCATCGCACGCCTGTGGCTTATATTTCTTTCGAGCTGCAAAGCCACTGCCTCCGCCACTAATTGAGCGTCCAGCGCCGGCTCTTTTATTTCCATCACGTTGATGAATGTCTTTTTGCCGGTTATTGCTTCAATGTCGGCCCTCAAGGTTTCAATTTCCTGACCCTTTCTTCCTATTACAATACCAGGCCTTGCTGTAAAAATATTTATCCTTAGGTATTTCCCGACTCGTTCAATAACGACCTTTGAAATTCCAGCCATCCTGAGTTTATTCCTGATATAATGCCTAATCCTGAAATCTTCTTCAATAAGCTCCGGCTGTTCGCGCAAATTGAACCATTTTGATGTCCAATCTTCGATGTAACCTAATCTGTTAGCTTTTGGTGATACTTTCTGTCCCATTTATCCTCTCCAACTCCTCTAAATATAATTTTATCTTTTATCAGAAACTATTATTGTCAAGTGGCAGGTCCTATGCTTGTACTGGGCCGCGCGGCCAAACGCCCTTGCACGCCAACGCTTTAAAGACGGGCCGGAATTCACGTAACACTCCTTCACAACTACCCCGTCCATATTTTTCAGTCTTCCGGCATTCGCAACCGCGCTTTTCAGTGTCTTTTCTATTAAAGTCCTAGGAGACTTTTGCGCAAATTTCAGAATATCGAACGCTGCCCCGGCCTGTTTTCCTCTTATCAAGGAAAGCATCTGCCCGACTTTTCTCGGTGAAATCCTTATAAAATTTGCTTTTGCTATTGCTTCCATATTTAGGTTCCTTTTATTAGATTACGTTAGTTCCGCCGCTTCTTTTGTATGAGCTTCACCATGAGATCTGAAAAATCTCGTATGGGAAAACTCGCCCAGTTTGTGGCCTACCATCTGTTCCGTGACGAAGACAGGGACAAATTTTCTCCCGTTATGGACTCCTATCGTATGTCCGACAAACTCCGGTATAACAACACAATCACGAGCCCATGTACGCACCATCTTTTTTTCGCCAGTTTGATTAAGCATCTGCACTCTTTTATACAAATGAGGGTCTATGAATGGCCCTTTTTTTGACGATCTACTCATGGTTTATTCCTTGCTCCTTTTCCTGATTACCACCCAATCCCACATTTTTCTATTTCTTGTTTTGAAACCCTTTGAAGGGACATTGCTGTATGAACGAGGCTGGTTATTACCTTTCGACTTACCCCGTCCTCCACCGTGCGGATGGTCTACCTGGTTCATTGCCGTGCCTCTTACAACAGGCCTAAACCCTAAATGTAGTTTTCTGCCGGCTTTTCCGATAGTCACATTCGAATGATCGATATTGCTGATCTGACCGACAGTCGCCATGCATCGGTTTAGAAACATCCTTATTTCGCCTGAGGGCATCCTTACGTTCGCGTATGCGCCTTCCTTGGCCATCAATTGAGCCGAGGTACCAGCTGACCTGACAAGTTTTGCCCCGCAATTTGGGAGTATTTCAATATTATGAATGACAGTCCCGACCGGTATATTTTCAAGCGGCAGTGCGTTGCCCGGTTTGATTTCAGAATTCGGCCCGGAAACGACTGTATCGCCTTTCTTCAAACCAAGCGGCTGTATTATGTATCTCTTTTCACCATCTGAATATTCTACGAGCGCGATCCTTGCAGATCTGTTTGGATCGTATTCTATGTCAAGGACCTTTGCTGGCATCGCAATTTTTTCTCTCTTAAAATCTATTATCCTGTAATACCTTTTGTGCCCACCACCGCGGTGAAGGGTCATTATTTTACCGGTATTATTCCTGCCACCGGATTTAGGCAATGACTCGATAAGACTTTTTTCCGGCTCATGCTTTGTTATGTCCGAGTTGTCAGTTGTTGTGATAAACCTTCTAACTGGCGTGTAGGGCTTATAAGTTTTAATTGGCATAAGTTCCTTTTTAACACCTCATCCTATCCGCTAGGAAGGATATAAGGTACATTCCTCTCTTATTTTACTTCTTCTATCGGCTTTATTTCCTGTCCGTCTTTAAGTTTAATAATAGCTTTCTTCCAATCCGGCCTGTACCCAAAAGATTTTCCCATTCTTCGCATTTTGCCGTGAACTATCATGGTATGGATCTTTTTTGCGTCGACATTGAACAATTCTTTCAAGGCTTGCTTGATTTTCGGCTTTGAGGCTTTAATATCAACTAAAAAAACGTATTTGTTCTCTTTTTCCTTAAGAATCGTTGAGCGTTCAGTCACAATGGGCTTTATTATTATATCGTATGCATTCATAGTTTCTCCCGGCAAAATTTCTAATTGAGTTTGTTCAACTTTTCAAAGGCGCCTTCCATAAAAATGACTTTTTTCGCCCATAAAACATTGTAAGCATTTAAAAATTCAACATGGACCAGTTCGAGGTTATTTATATTTCTAGCGGCAAGTTTTATGTTTCTTTCTCCGGCAGAGATTACAAGCAGGGCTTTTTCGCCGTTCACTTTAAATTTATCCAGCACTTGTTGAATTTTTTTTGTTTTGTGATCTTCAAGCTTTAAACCTCTGACAAGGAAAAGCCCTTCTTCCTCGATTTTTGATTTTACAGCCATGCTCAAGGCAGCAATATATTTCTTTTTTGGGAGATCCTGCCTGTATGATCTGGGTCGCGGTCCAAAAACAACGCCGCCACCACGGAATAACGGCGACCTTGTCGAACCCGCCCTTGCACGGCCTGTACCCTTCTGGTTCCAAGGTTTTGCACCGCCGCCGGATACTTCGGCTTTTGTCTTAGCACAGGCAAGACCTTTTCTCCTGTTTGCAAGATAAGCTATTACTACTTCATGCAACAGTGTTTTTGAGATCTTTTGCTCGGCTATTCCAGCCATTAAAGCTTTCTCTTCTATTTTTTCCCCGTTTACATTATATACAGGAATCGTCATTTTATTTTCTGTCATTTTATAACCTTCTCTTTGTTTTATTTGGAATTATTTCTTCTTTTTTGGCGCTTCTTTCGGAGCTTTTCCCTTGCCTTTTGGCGGTTTGGTTTTATCAGATTCAACAACCATCTTGGGTTTAACTTTTCTAGTTGTCTGCCTGATAACCAGCAATTCATTATTTGAACCAGGCACTGAACCCTTCAACAAAAGT
>MGVM01000202.1:0-796 GCA_001800495.1 Elusimicrobia bacterium RIFOXYB2_FULL_48_7 | reverse complement strand
ACCTTTTTATTACACCAGCAAATCCCTTTCCCTTGGTAAAACCTGACACATCAAGAATATCGCCTTTCGCGAATATGTCAAGTTTTATCTCCTGGCCTATCTGCATTCCGTCAACTTTTTCAACCCTGCATTCTCTGAGCCATCTATGAGGCTTGATGTTGGATTTCTTAAAAATTCCGGCTAACGGCTTATTGGCATTCTTTTCTTTGCATTCGCCAAACCCAATCTGAACAGCGTTATAACCGTCGTTTTCTTTCGTCTTTATGCTTACAACCGGGCAAGGTCCCGCCTGTATCAATGTAACAGGCGTTATATTTCCCTGTTCATCGTATATCCTGGTCATTCCCTTCTTGATACCCAATATTTCTTTAATCATAATAATATCCTGGATTTAATTTCTTATTTTAGATTTACTTATAACTTTATTTCAATATCCACTCCTGATGGAAGTTCCAATTTCATCAGTTCCTCTACGGTTTTTGGAGTGGGGTCAATGATCTCGACTAGTCTTTTATGAATTCTTGACTCAAACTGCTCGCGCGATTTTTTATCTACATGAGGAGACCTTAAAACACAATATTTCCTGATTTGAGTCGGCAATAACACCGGTCCTGAAACAGCCGCACCTGTACGTTTTGCGGTTTCAATTATCTTTGTGATTGAATCATCCAGCATTTTGTGCTCGTATGCTCTTAGCCGGATCTTGATTTTTTGCGAAATTGTCTGTGGTGCGCTCATGATTATTCACCAACCTCAGTTACAACACCTGCTCCGACCGTGTGCCCGCCCTCTCTTA
>MGVM01000201.1:4620-4729 GCA_001800495.1 Elusimicrobia bacterium RIFOXYB2_FULL_48_7 | reverse complement strand
CAATGCCGTTGCCGCTGACACCCTGGGTAACGTATGGTTCGGCACTTACGGCGGCGGCGTGTCGGAGTTCAAGCAATCATCGGCCGCCGGAGCAGCGCCGCCAAATGTA
>MGVM01000201.1:0-4592 GCA_001800495.1 Elusimicrobia bacterium RIFOXYB2_FULL_48_7 | reverse complement strand
CAAATAATAAACTCGCGGTAACGCTTGGTAATCCCTGGGTGGGGGTAAAATATGCCGTCTCCGCTAAAGTGGGGAGTGAATTGAGATACGCGATTGACCCGGACATTACAAATATCACCGCGCGGGCAAGCTACGATTTCCTGTCGAAAGACAAATTAAGGGGTTTTGCCGGGCTGGAATACGGAATGATAAGTTTCAATTATGATGGCATATCCGGCGACGGCAATTCTTATGCGCCTTTCATTGGCGGGGAACTCGGTCTGACCGATAAACTCGGGGTAGGCCTTGATTTCGGGTATTCAACCATCAACCTGAAGGCGCAGGATGTTTCTGTCAGCGGCCCCGAATACGTCTTCAACCTCTTTTTGACCTATGGCATAAAATAACTTCCTTCCGTCAAGGCCACTTTTCCGCCAAAAATTGATATAATTTAATATCGGTTACAAGTACATCACAGAGAGGGTTATATATGGCAAAAAATGAACTGTTTCTTACAAGAGCTGGCTATAAAAAACTTCAGGACGAACTGGATCACCTGAAAAAAGTCAAAAGGAAAGAGCTTTCAAAGGCCATCGGAGAAGCCATAGCCGAAGGTGACCTGAAGGAAAACGCCGGCTATGATACCGCGAAAAACCTGCAGGGGATGAACGAAGCCCGCATCCGCCAGGTAGAGTCAATTCTGAGCTGGGCGAAAATAATCGAAGACGTGAAAGTAAATGAAGCAGAGATTTGTGTGGGTTCTTACGTGCACATGGTGAATATTGACACAAAGGACGAAGTCAAATACCGCCTGCTATCGGGCGCGGAAGCCGATATAGACAATGATGAAATCTCCTATGAATCCCCCGTAGGCGTTGCTCTCATGGGCCACAAGGAGAAGGACATTGTTGAAATTGAAGTGCATGCCGGCAAATTAAAATATAAGATATTGAAAATTTCCCGGGAGAAGTGCTGAAAATAATTTGTAAGATTTTATCCCATCCTGTCATCTAACCTGTTGTAAGGCCTCCACACGCGCCAATCTATAACATATTAATGGGCCCGCCAGGGGTCCCGCTTATTAACAGCCGAATGGTAAATAAAAGCACGTTCATTTTATTAGTGTCATTGTATCTTGTTCCAGCGCAGGCTGTGTTTGCCCAATTATGGCAGCAACAGCAGAACAGCAGGATGGTTTTTGCTTCCCAGGTTGGTTCCCCGAACGGCACCAAAGAATTATACTTCATGGACAAAAGCGGCAGCATCACCCGGCTGACAAACAACAGCGTGTCAGAGAATAACCCGGCGCTCTCTGCCGATGGCAAAAAAGTTGTGTTCCACCGCGAAGAAGCATCGTTCCTGGACTGGGAAATATACACGATTGATCTGGAGACAATGGCAGAAACAAGAATTACAAGCAATACCGTGGGAGACGGCCACCCGGACTGGTCGCCTGACGGCACAAAAATAGTTTTTGCTCATTTTGGGGACCTGGCTGGAAACCCCTCCGCAGGCGCGGATATTTACAGGATCAATATCGACGGCACCGGCCTTACCCCGCTGACTACCTGCGCTTTTTACGAGGATAACGACCCGGAATGGTCGCCCGACGGGACAAAAATAGTGTTCAAGTCCGCCAGGCGCACCCAGACAGCGTGCAGGGAAGAGATATACGTGATGAACAGTGACGGTTCGAACGTCCAGCGCCTCACCACTTCCACCAGCTGGTATTCGGACCATGACCCTTCCTGGAGCCCGGACAGCAGTTATATTTCGTATAACCGCTACGAAAGCGCGGAGCGGCCCTGGAGCGATATAGGCACGCTTGATGTCCTGTTAAACCACTTTGATGAGGTTAGCCCCTGGAATGCCCACAAGGTTGACCTTTACGGCAATGATTACCGGCTCACAAATTCCACTTATATGATAACCAATGTCCCTGTCTGGAGCATGGACGGAAACAAAATCGCCTACATCCAAATCTATCCTTCCTTCAGCGGGCCGACATTAACCGGATTTACCTACAGGATAATGCTTATGGATCCCGATGGGAGCAACAGCCAGCAGCTGATACCGGACAGCGCTCATTCCTCCACCATGGATTATTTCGACTGGTCCGGTCCGGATGTGACTTCGCCCATGGTAACCGGAGTAACTTCCGGGAGCATTGGGCAAAACAGCGCGGTTATCAGCTGGGTTACCGATGAACTCTCCACCAGCCGCGTGGAATACGGATTGAGCACGGGCTGCGTATATTCAACCAACTTTGACACTGCCCCGGTGACAAACCACAGTGTGACAATAAATATCCTGACAGCCGGGACAACATACCACTTCAGGGTAAGAAGCAAAGACGCTTCTTTAAATGAAGGATATTCGACAACCGATTATTCCTTCATTACCCTTGCGGCTGCGGCGCCAGCTCCCCTGCCTGTGCTCCCGCCCCCTTCACCGGAGAGGCCGTTCCGGATGGGATTCACTACGTTCCCTTATGAGATTTCGCTCTCAGCAGTGGACTGGGTATATTCCAAGATTGCAGTTGATGCCGACATGACAGTATTTCATCTTGACCAGGGAATTCCCTGGGTTGAAGCGCTCAGCGGCCAGCCGTATAATGCTAACATTACGAATGATTGGGCCTCCTGCAAGGCCAATGCTCCCGCGGGGCACAAGATATTTATCCAGATAGTGCCGCACAACCTGAACCAGGACGGGATTGCGGATTACCGCGGAGCTTCAAACAATATGCCGCTTCCTGCGCCGTGGAACACCTATGATTTCAACCACCCGGATGTAAAAAGAGCTTACCTTAAATACTGCAGGGATGTGATTGATTACTTTAACCCGGATTTCATAAACATCGGCGTTGAAGTAAACGAAATCATTGAAAAAGCGCCGTCAAAATGGAATTCTTACATGGAATTACACAGGTATGTGTACCAAAATCTCAAGCCACTTTATCCGAATTTGCCTGTTATGGTTTCGCAGGTGGGTTCAAAGCTTCTTGAAGGTTATACTAATGCGGATCACGCTTCTTATGTGACAGCTTTCCGCGACCTGTACGATTACACGGACTATTTCGGGATTTCAATTTACCCTTATTTCACAAATCTTATGACAAACAGCCTGCCTTCGGATATGTTTGACAGGTTGGTGGCATTGAGCACCAAATCCGTCGCGATCTGTGAGACCGGATACATAGCGCAGGACCTTTCCCTCGCGAGCGGGACTTATGTCCTGCCTTCCGATGAAGACAAGCAGAACGCTTATTTCAACCTTCTGCTGGGCGAAGCAAAAACACATTCATTCAAATTTGTAAATAATTTTATTTTGCGTGATTACGACGCCCTATGGGTGGCTATTGGAGGCGGCGATCTGAATGCTATCTGGAGGGACACCGGCATATACGACGAAAACGGCGCCAAAAGGAAATCCTATTACACCTGGCACACATACCTTGACACCAGCCCGCCTGTCAACGCGGGACAGGTTCGCGACGGGACTTCCGCTGACATAGATTCCACGTATGACAGGTCGCAGTTGTCGGCAAACTGGGATGTAAGCGTTGATACTACTTCGGGCATTGCGCGGTACTGGTACTCCATAGGGACCAGTGCTGGCGGCACAAATACTGTTTCCTGGACAAACGTCAGCACAAATACCAGCGTAACAAAAAGCGGATTGTCCCTGGTTCCCGGCAGCAGGTATTATTTTAATGTAAAAGCGGAGAACGGCACAGGGCTTATGAGTTCTGCTATAAGTTCAAACGGGGTTCTGGTAAAGAGCACTTCATCTGAAATATTTTTCGGGGTTGCCCCTACGCCGGCGCGCTGGCCGAATCAAACAACGCAGGATATGCAGAACATGCTTGATTTGTCCGGCGAAATAGGCACTCATGCAGTTTTCATATGCCAGTGGAGTGACTTTGAATCTGCAGGAAAGATGAGTGAAGTAACCCAGCTATGTGCGGATGCCCGAAGCAGGCACATGAAACTGGTGCTGGGTTTGAGCCCCACGTCACTGGCAGCTTCAAGGCAGGCAATAGACGCGCCTCCTGGTGTTACTTCAAAATGCGCCTCTGTAAGCTTCAATGACCCGTACTTAAAATCGCGGTTTATAGCCCAATGTACGGCGCTGGCGCAGTTGAACCCCGAATACCTATGCCTGGGCACCGAAATCAATTTCCTTGCTATCAGCACGAACCCTGCAGTATTCAACGAATTTATTTATTATGCTTCGCTCTACGCGCAGGCCTACACCGAGGTTAAAAAAGTTTCTCCCAACACGATGGTGTTCCCGAGTTTTCAGTATGACATAATGAAGCAAATTGACGTAATCGAGCCTTCCAGGATCACTGAACACTGGGATGTAGTGGAAATATTCAGGCCGTACCTGGATGCGATAGTGTTTACAAGCTATCCTTCCGGTTATTTTTCGGTGCCTTCAGCCATACCTTCGGATTACTACACCTACATACAGGGTAAAATCCATTCCGGCGAAAATACCGCTTTCATGGAAATGGGCTGGCCGAGCAAGGGTACCGGTACGCCGGACGAACAGAAAGTTTTCGTGGAAAGCATCCCGGGGCTTACAAATGCCATGAATCCGCTTTT
>MGVM01000200.1:6196-6671 GCA_001800495.1 Elusimicrobia bacterium RIFOXYB2_FULL_48_7 | reverse complement strand
GCAACATTCTCTTCCTGGATTGGCGGGGCAAGCTACGGAAGCTTTGCGATGAACAGGCAGATCCCCATAGGAATATTATGCGGCGACTTGAGCTATATCAGGTACGGGAGCATAACAAGGACAATAGGGTTGGATCCAAGCGGCATCCCCATAGAAGACGGTGAGTTCTCCCCCTGGGATATGCTTCTCACTGTGGGCCTTTCGCAGTACGCGGGCAAAATCAAGTACCTGGACCGGATAAAATTGAATAATCTCAGTTTCGGCGGCAATGTAAAATTGATCAGCAGACGAATTGACGACAACACGGCTTCAGCGTACTGTTTTGACATCGGCGCCCTTGCCTCTCCATACGACAATTGGACAGCAGGGGTTTCACTGCAGAATTTCGGCTCTTCCGTTAAATTCGAATACCAGGACGACCTCCTGCCAGAAATAATCCGCCTTGGCGCCGCGTACAATGTCCCCGAATTCAAGG
>MGVM01000200.1:1867-6182 GCA_001800495.1 Elusimicrobia bacterium RIFOXYB2_FULL_48_7 | reverse complement strand
CTGCTTTCAGTAGATATCTGCAAATATGCCGATACCAACCTGCAGTTCCTGCTGGGCCTGGAATATTTCGTGAACAAACAGATCGCTATCAGGGCGGGCTACAAATTCGCGGATTCAGCCAACAAACTCAACATCGGCTTCGGGTTCTATGTAAATGAAGAATACAGGGTTGACTATTCCTTCGCGCAGTTCGACACCCTCGGCAACACCCACCGGCTTACCGTAAACTTCAGGCTGTAAACCAGGTTCACCAAACCCCTCCGCCAAGAAAAGAAAGTACTATCGGCGCAAAAATCACTATGAAGATGGTAGGGAATATCAGCAGGATCAGCGGTATCATCATCTTGACCGGCGCCTGGCTCCCGAGTTTTTCAGCCATTATGGACCTCTCCGAGCGGAACTGCTCAGAAAGCATTTTCAATGTCGCAGACACCGGCGTCCCTGTTTTTAGAGCCTGGGTAATCGAACTGATCACGCTTGAAAAGTATTTGTTGTCGATTTTCTCTGCCAGGTCCAACAGCGCAGAGATACGGTTTTTACCCAGTTTTACTTCCTGCTGGTAAAGGGACAATTGCGCGGTCAGAGCGTTTTTCTCGTTTTCAACAAGAATATTTATCGCTGAACTGAAATCAACCCCCGCTTCAACCAGAAGCGTCAGCAAATCAAGGGCATCAGGCAGGCACCTGAAAATTTCCTTCTGTTTACGGCTGATCTTGTCTTTCAACCAACCATACGGGATACCTAACCCTGTTAAAAACAGCACCAGGCACCCGAACATATTGTACACGTCAAACAGCAAAACTCCTGCAATTGTCACTGCTAATCCTGAAAGCACCTGGATCCCTGTGAAAGACTGGACATTTGTGTCCGTGATGTCGGCTTTTGCGAGCAATTTACCCGTGTTTTCAATGTATTTTTTGATCACAGGGTATTTTATTTGCTCTATTTTTGTTCCAATAGCTGTTGAATATCTTTTAATGGCTGCCACTATGTTTTTGTCCCTGTTAAAAACGACAAGCGTGCCCCTGTTCAACCGCCTTCTGATTTTTTTCTGTTTTATTTCCTCGAACAACAGACTGGCCGACACGAACACTGAAATTCCTGTCAAAACTGCAATTAGAAGTATAATCATAATGATCCCCCCTCCGAGGGGTTAAATGTCTATAGACACAATTTTCATAATTATGAAATTCCCGACAGCAACCATGGCTACGGCCAGCAAAAGCAATAGTTTCCCTATTAATGTCTTGAACATCAGCCCAAACAACGAGGGTTCCATGATGTTCAGCACTCCCAGCAGGAGAAAGGGGATGCAAGTTATTATCCAGGCTGACATCCTGCCCTGGGAAGTAATAGCGTCTATCTTGTTTTGTATTTTTTTTCTTTCCCTTATCGTGCCCGATATTTTGAACAGGTTTTCTCCCAGGTTGCCGCCGTACTCCTTCGCGATGTTCACGGCAAGCACCGTTATTCCCAGGTCTTTGCTGTTCATCCTTACTGCCATGTTTTTCATGGCTTCATTTAGGGGCACGCCCAGCTTGATCTGTGACAATACTTCCGAGAATTCTATGGAGAGGGGCGGGCTGCTTTCCTTAGCCGCCGCTTCCAGCGCCTGCTGGAGGCTTGCCCCGGAACGAACACAATTAGCCAGAATTCCCAGCGCGTCCACCAGTTGTTCCTCGAACTTGACCCGGTTTTTCTTGATTTTCCGCCTGATCAAAATACCAGGAAAGAAATACCCCGCCGCGCCAAACATTAACCCAAAGACAGCGTCGCTGGTTACACAAAAACCGCCTATAAAAGAAATAACAGCCAGCGCCTGTTTTATTTTCAAGGCATATTTGGATTTCGGGTTGTTTTCAAGCTCGGCCATGTATTTTTTTGGTTCAAATTTACGCGAACCCGCGTCTTTTGCCAATTTATCAAGCTTTTGAACCGTGTTACGTATTAAAATCTTTGAAAAATAAAACACTATTATTCCTATTATAAGCGCTATCGCGTATTTGAGCATAGATTCTCCTCTAATATTTTCTTGTCAAAATTCAACCCGTGGGCTCCTATCTCGTCATAAAATGTCGGAAGGGCCCCTGTGGGGCTCATGGTTCCAACTACCCTGGAAGCATCGATGCCGGTCTGGTTATACTTGAATATGTCCAGGAGTTTGATCTCTCCTCTTTCATCAGTGGTTACCTCTGTAATATGGGTGACTTTCCTTGAACCGTCGCTGAAACGGCTTATCTGGACAATCAAATCTATAGCCCCTGAAATCTGTTCCCTGATCGCCCTTTCAGGCAATTCCGTGCCCGCCATTATTACCATTGTCGTAATTCTTGAAATTGTGTCCTTGGGCGTGTTAGCATGCACCGTGGTAAGAGAGCCGTCGTGCCCTGTATTCATGGCCTGGAGCATGTCCAGGGTTTCTCCCGACCTGCATTCCCCCACGATTATCCTGTCCGGGCGCATGCGCAATGAATTAATCACTAACCGCCTTATGCTGATCTCACCTGTACCTTCAATTGAAGGAGGCCTGCTTTCAAGTGTTATGACATGCTCCTGCTTCAGCTTCAATTCCGCCGAATCCTCTATTGTTACAATACGTTCATCCGGCGGGATAAAAGAAGAAAGCATGTTCAGCAGGGTTGTTTTACCGGAACCCGTGCCTCCGGAAACTATTATGTTTTTCCTCAATAACACGCAAATTTTAAGGAAATCAACCATATCCTGGGTTATGGACCCGAATTTTACCAGTTCCGGGAACCCCAGCCGGTTGGCAACAAATTTCCTGATGGTTATGGCGGGCCCAACCAGAGACAACGGCGGGATAATTACATTTACCCTTGAACCGTCCGACAACCTGGCGTCTACAAGGGGAGAGCTTTCATCCACCCTCCGGCCTATAGGGGCAAGAATCCTGTCAATGATAGTGATAATCTGGCTGTCTGAATCAAATTTCATCCCTGTAAGCTGGATCTTGCCTTTTTTTTCTATGAAAATCCTGTCTTTTCCGTTAACCATTATTTCAGAAATTGCTTCTTCCTTTAATAAGGTCTCCAGGGGCCCGAGCCCCAGGATTTCGTCAAGCAGCTGGCTTACAACCTGCGAACGTTCTTCCCGGGAACTTAAATCCTTCCCTTCTTCAGCCATTAATTCTTCAATTTTTTCAAGGGTCAGTTTCCGGGCTTCCTGCAGCTTCTTCAGGTCTGATGAACCTTTCAAATCCAGGGCCTTCAGGTTAAATTCGCTTATCAACCGTTTATGGATCTTTTGTTTCAGCGCGGCTATTGCCTGTTCTTTTGAGACAACCGGATCTTCACTTTCCGCCTGCCGGGGATAAGGTTTTCCCTTAAGGTTGTTTCTTTCGTTCAAGAACACTCCTGTTTCCGAAAAAAAACCTGCGCCCTCCTTTAAGTACCTTTCCTGTTCCCTGAGAATGTCGCGTGAAATACCCTTTATTGAAACAGAGTATTGCGAATGCGGCGACAGCTCGACCGCGGGCTTCCCCTCGTTTATTGAAGAAAGCACGGTTCCCGGGTCATGGGAGATTTCCGCTAACACACCGCAGCCAACAAACTTCTCTAGTTCAACCCTGCTTATACCGTCTTTGAAGGAACTTTTATCCAGTATTATCCTTACAGCCTGGACAGGGTAGTGAATTGATTTCAACCTGTCAAAAAACACCTTTGCACGGTTCAGGCTGAACAGGTGCGGTTCCATTATCATCAAAACCATGTCGCTTGAATCCAATACTGAAACCGACCTTTCGTCAAGATTGTTGTTAACGCTTGATAAAACCCATTCGAACGTGCTTTTTAGTTTTAAAGCCGATTTTCTGATGCTTTCACAGGACATTCCGGCACCCGGGCCGCTTTGAAGCCCATTTTCAGAAGAAACAAAAAATACTCCCGGCTTATAAACCCCAAGATAATCCTTCAAGGTTAAATTATCTTCGCTTTCAAATGCAGCCTGCAAATCCTGCAGGGTTTTTTCCGGCTGGAAATTCAGGATTACCGGAATGTCGGAACTGTTGTCAAAATCAAAATCCGCAATCACTGTTTCCCTGCCTGATTGCGCGGACATTATGACAGCAAGGTTCGATATTACAAGCGGCTTGCTGTGCCCCTGGTACGTGTCAACTATCGAAATTAACCTGCCCATAGCTTAATATCCTTATTTCTGGTACTTTTCCAGCAACTTTATCGCCTGCTCCTGTTGTTTCTGAAATGTCTTCATCATCTCAATGGAATTGCCGGAGGCCCCGCCCTGCTGCGCCCTGCCTGCTGAACCAGCGGCAGTATTGCATAGCTTCGAGAAACTT
>MGVM01000200.1:0-1787 GCA_001800495.1 Elusimicrobia bacterium RIFOXYB2_FULL_48_7 | reverse complement strand
TTTCATTGCCGCCGGTTTTACCATCCCAAGCACCTGCTTCCCAACGCTTAAAACAGTTATGTTCTGCAAAATAGTCCTTGCTTCCTCAAATTTCTGGCCCCTGTCGTTGTAATAATCGAGCGTTGCGATGATATCCACCTTGTTGCCCGGGCGGATTATTCCCCTTATTTTGTCCCTTTCGCAGGCTATTGAAAACGCGCGCTTGTCGGTAGGTATAACCGCTGCCAACCCTGTTTCCTGCCCCAATCCGAAAAGTTTTGTCGTAAGGATCTGCTCTCCGGCAAGAACCGGAACTACAGCCATGTACAAAGGAATGTTGTTTTCACCTGTTATTTCTTTGATACCTCTGATCGCCTTCGGCTGGATATATTCCTGAGGAACCTTGATTTCTTCAACCAGTTCAGGTTTTATCATGGATCCCTGGTCAATATATTCCCTTGCTACCAAAACGGACACTTTCTTTGACCCTGTCTTGTACTTGTTTTCAAGCCCCGCCAGGTACCCAACGACCATAAGGGCAGTAAACACAGAAACCAGCGCAGAAACTATAACCTGCTTTTTTCTATTCAATTAGCTCACCCCTTTATGTATTATTTCCCGACATTGGATGTTTCCTGCTTAAGTTTGTCCTTGGAAGTGGAGATAAGATCTTTTATTTGCGTGCCAAACAGCTTTACCGCAACCACGCAGATAACCGCCACAAGCCCTATAATAAGGATGTACTCTGTCATTCCCTGCGCTTCTTCATCCATGAAAAACTTTCTCATTTATTTATCCTCCGTTTTTTTTCAAATCAAATTGGAGAAGGAGGGGCGCATCAGCGCCCCCTCCTTTCTCCATACCAAACAATTTTGTCACTTTACGCTTTCTTCTTGAACACTGTAATACTGATAGCGGTCTTTTTCTCGGCCTCCACTCTGTACTTCACGGTAACCTTGTCATCCGCTGTAATCTCAGATACCTGCACTGGTTTCTTCGATCTTTTAAGAACGGTTTTTTCGTCAATCGAGAACGTCTCGCTTCTTTTTGACTTGCTTTTGACTGTGATCTGGCTGGCGTCAACTGACACTACCTGGCCGGTATACTTTTTGGCTTTTTCCTGGGCAAAAACCTGCCCCGATAAACCAAGGGCAAATGCCGCCATGACTAAACACATCAGGATTCTTTTCATTTATATCACCTCCTTCTTTTACGTCTTTTAAGAATGGTTTTCATAAAATATCGTCAGGGTATCGTTCAAGACTTCAGACCTGCCTGAGACCCAGAATTCCTTGCCCCCAAACATTGCCGGCAGGTAAAATTTGTAGTTTACTTCCACCCAGCTGGCAGGAGGATTCATGTCCGGAGGGGGCGTAGCAGGCGAAATTTTTACCTTTATTGCCAGCCTGTTCGTATCAAGCTTCCGGACATTCGCGAATTTAAAGTAATTTTTGATTTCATCTGACACTTCAGCCTCGTTCATATTCATATGCCTTATAAGGTCCGTGCCGTATCTGGCCGCTATAACCAGCTGCTGGCGGGTGATTAAAACCCTTGAATACCAGCAGATTGAGATCAGGATCATTATAAGCGCCGGTAACAACAGCGCAAATTCAACAAGGGCCTGTCCGTTTTTTATTTTCATTTTTTTAATGCCTGGTTTCCGGGGTTGAAGGCACAAGGTGCGCCTCCCACCCTCCGGTGCAGGCTTCAAAATATTTTATTAATGCCGCGGCAGGATAATTACCGTCACCGGATGTCGGGAACATTGCCCCCTTGGTATTATAAGCCGCCGCGGCAGCTATAGC
>MGVM01000199.1:4915-5559 GCA_001800495.1 Elusimicrobia bacterium RIFOXYB2_FULL_48_7 | reverse complement strand
GGACCAAAAAAGAGATCGGGATCCTGGCGGTGCGCGCGGGCGACATCGTGGGCGACCATACCGTTATTTTCGCGGGGCCCGGCGAACGCGTTGAGCTTACCCACAGGGCGCATTCGCGCTCAATTTTCGCGAGCGGCGCCTTAAGGGCGGCCTCCTGGATCACGGGCAAAAAACCGGGGCTCTACAGCATGAAGGACGTGTTGAACATATGAAATACTCGGACAGCGTTGAAAAACTGCCGCCTTACCTATTCATAGAGATCGACAGGAAAAAGAAGGAACTCATCGGCAAGGGCGTTGATATAATCAGTTTCGGCGTGGGCGATCCTGACCAGCCGACCCCTCGGCATATCATCAGCGCCGCCCAGAAAGCGCTTAAAAATCCCGCTTACCACCAGTACCCCTTCGGCCCCGGCCTAAAGCCATACCGCGCCGCAATCGCCAAGTGGTTCAAAAAACGCTTCGGCGTCACTCTTGACCCGGACACGCAGGTACATTCCAACATCGGTTCAAAGGAAGCCATCGGGCATTTCCCCCTTGCCTTTTTGAATCCCGGCGACACGGTTCTTGTGCCGGAACCGGGGTATCCCGTTTATAATTCCGGCACTATTTTCGCCGGCGGCGTGCCATATTTCATGCCGCTTC
>MGVM01000199.1:689-4885 GCA_001800495.1 Elusimicrobia bacterium RIFOXYB2_FULL_48_7 | reverse complement strand
CCAGGATAATGTTCCTGAATTACCCGAACAACCCTACCTCGGCCATCGCGACAATAAGTTTCTTTGCTGAAGTCGTGAAATTCGCGAAAAAATACAGCATAATCGTGGCGCATGACGCGGCGTACAGCGAGATGTTTTATGACAAAAAAAATCCGCCGGTTTCCTTCCTCTCTATTCCCGGGGCAATTGAAACTGGAGTGGAATTCCACTCGCTGTCCAAGACGTTCAACATGACGGGCTGGCGCCTTGGCTGGGTCTGCGGGAACGCTGACCTTATCAAGGGCTTCTCCAAGGTGAAGGACAATTATGATTCCGGCGTGTTCGGGGCCATCCAGGAAGCCGGCATCGCCGCGCTGTCCGGCCCGCAGAAATGCATTGAAGACTCCCGGAAAATGTACAAGGAACGGCGCGACGCGCTTGTCGCCGGGCTTAACAAACTTGGTTTCAGGGCGCGGGTTCCGCAGGCAACTTTTTATGTATGGGCCTCCGTACCGTCGGGGTATACGTCAGCGAAAGCCGCGGAAAAACTCTTAACCGAAGCCGGCATCGTGACTACACCCGGAAATGGCCTGGGCCCCTCGGGAGAGGGGTATATCCGTTTTGTCATCACCCAGCCGGTCAAACGGATAAAAGAAGCTCTCACGAGGATAGAGAAACTTAACTGGTAAATTTTTCATGTTAAAAGCATATATCGGCGTCGGCACCAACCTCGGCAACAAAAGAAAAAACATACTTAACGCGCTTGAACTGTTAAACTCCAATGAAAAAATAGTCATCAACAGGTGCTCCTCCATATACAGGACTAAACCCTGGGGATTTAAAAAACAGCCGGGTTTTTTCAACGCCGTCTGGGAAATAGAAACCGGGCTTTCTCCCCACAAGCTCCTCTCGGCGCTGAAACATATTGAAAAGAAGATGGGCCGCAGGAAAACGTTCCGTTGGGGGCCCAGGATAATCGACATGGACATCCTGACTTACGCCAATAAAAAACTCAGGACAAAAACCCTGGTTATTCCCCACCCCGAAATGAACAAGCGGGACTTCGTGCTCAAACCGCTGAAGGAAATAAGCCGCAACTCTTTTGAGCAAGGTGCGAAATCCTAACTGTCGACAAGTTAGGGGCCAAGCGAGTGTCATGCGGCATTTAAGAGGAAGTAAATGAAAACTATTTTTGCACCCTGGAGAATGAAATTTGTCTCAGGGAAAAAGGAAAAAGGCTGTGTTTTCTGCAACCGGCTGAGGTCAAAGAACGACCAGAAACACCGTATTTTATACCGCGGTAAAAATTCCTTTATAATTCTCAACATCTACCCCTATTCCAACGGCCACATGATGGTCGTTCCCAACACGCATGAAAGCCGGATAGAGAAACTGCCAACCGCTACGCTCTGCGAAATGATGGAGCTTGTAAAAATGGCCGTGCGCTCCCTGGACAAGGCGTACAAGCCGCAGGGTTACAACATAGGGCTGAACCTGGGCAAATCAGCGGGAGCCGGCATCGCCAGGCACCTGCATATTCACATAGTCCCCCGCTGGGACGGCGACACGGGCTTTACCTGCATAACATCCGATTTGAAAATAATACCAGAATCACTGGACAACACGTATAGAAGCCTGAAAAAACATATAAAAAAATAAATAGAAAGGTATTAGGAAGGTAAAAATGTTTAACACATTCACTCTTAGAACTATCTTCATCCAGAGCTGGCCCATAGTAAGCCTGCTCCTGATTCTTTCAATCGCCTGCTGGGCCATCATCATCGAGCGCTGGTTCAGGTTCAGGAAAAGCTCGCGCTATATCCAGGCCTTTGAGAGCAAGGTAAAAACGCTTGTCGAGCAGAAAAAATTTTCCGAGGCAACTGTTGTCGCCTCAAAGTACGAAAATTCCGTCGCGAAATTGTTCAACGAGATCCTCAAAAACCATTTAAAAAAACCCGAAGATATGGAAAGAATGATGTTCAGGAGCATCCGGCTTGAGCTTGAAGACCTTAACAAGAACCTTGTTTTCCTGGGAACGGTCGGAAGCACCACTCCTTTCATAGGGCTTTTCGGGACTGTCATCGGCATTATCAAGGCGTTCAAGGCGCTCAGCATGACAAGCTCGGCCGGGCCAGGGGTCGTAGCAAGCGGCATTTCGGAAGCGCTGGTTAATACCGCCCTGGGATTGTTCGTGGCCATACCGGCTGTCATCGCGTACAATTTTTTCATCAACCGGATAAAGAAGACTGCCACCGTGCTTGAAGTAGCCGGCGAGGATTTGATAGACAAACTGGAAGAAAAATAGGCAAGGAATATACCCCATAGCCTTCCAAGCGGCTGGCATGGGGTACGCACAATGAAGCGAAATTACTCCACTATTGACGAGCAATACGCGCCTTTTTCCGAGATCAACATGATACCGTTCATCGATATCGCGCTGGTCCTGCTTATTATTTTCATGGTAATGACTCCGTTCCTCGTGCAGTCGGTGCTCAAGGTGAACCTGCCAAAGGCCGCGACTGCCGTTTCTTCAAGCGAGCAGGTCTTCGAGATCCAGGTAGAAAAGGACGGCGGCATAATTGTGCGCGGGCACAGGGTTTCCAGGGAGTCCCTGCAAAGCAGCCTGGTGGCGTACCTTACGAGCTCCGGGAAGAATTCAGTCCTCATCCAGGCGGACAAGGACGTTCCCTTTCAGTATGTGGTTTACGTGATGGATACAGCCAAAAAGTCCGGAGCGGTTAAACTTGGCGTCGCGGTAAAAGGAACGGAAATACCCCAGGAATAGCACTATTCACAAGGGAAAAATGCCACGATATATAATACTTTCAGCCGGGCTCCACTTAAGCGTACTGCTTCTTATTTTCTGGTCGGTCCTTTTTCAGCGCCACGTTGACGTATCAATGTATTACGGAGTGGATTTTGTGGGCTTCGCGGGCAGCCAGGCAGAAACTGTTCCCGCTGAAAAGCAGGAAATGAAAACGGAATCAAAAATCAGCAGGATAATCACCGCCCAGAAAACAACCCCTGACGACCTGCTTGTAAAAACAAACAGAACAAAAAGAGAAAGTTCCGTTAAAAGAATCACGGAAAGAACTGAAACTGTTCCTCCGGCACAAAACCAGCTTATCAACCCCGCGGGAAACAAAGGCTCCGGCGCCGCCGGATTGCCGTTCGGCCAGGGCGCGCACAGCGCGGGAGGTATCTCGGTTTCAAACTTCCCGTATAACTGGTACCTGGCCATAATAAGGGACAAAGTAATGCTGCACTGGAACGAAGCGTCATCCTTGAGCAGAAAACAGGTATGCACTGTGCTGTTTATTATTGAGAGGGACGGTTCCCTGGGTGACCTTAACATAGAGCGCAGTTCGGGCGACAGCTATTTCGACCACGTTGCACTGCAATCCGTGGAATACTCCCAGCCGTTCCCTCCCCTGCCCGACGATTACAAGGGAAAAGACCTCCGTGTCCATATGGACTTCCAGGTAGCCAAATAAAAAAAGCTCCGGTTAAATAACCAGCGCTTCTGTTGTATCTTACCTTTTACAGAAATAAATTTATTTCCTTACTTCTTCGTAGCCACTATCTGATTTATCGCCTTTATCACTTCCGGCTGTAAAATTTTCTCATCGGCTTTCTTCAGGTATTCAGCCAGCGTTCCCAGGGCTTCCCTGCTTCCAATCGCGCCCAGCGCGCTGATCAGCTCAATTTTTAAATTCGGCTTGCCTTCCTTCATGAGCCTGTCACACAGGGCCGGCACGGCGCTTTTTGCCTTCAGCGCTTTCAAAATATTAATAGCCAGGAGGCGCACCTTAACGTCACCGTCTTCAACCGCTGTTGCTATACTCCCAACGGCGTCTTCGGTGCCGATGGCCCCGAGCGTGGTAACCACTGACAAGCGGACGCTCAAGTTCGGGTCACCCAGTGATTCGCTTAAAACAGGCACAACCGTGTCATTTCCTATAACAGCCATCTTGTCAATTACGCTTAACTTTATCACGAGGTCCTTGTCCTTTGCGGCCTCCGCAAGGGCAACAAGAGCATCAGGATGGTCAATGGACCCCAGGGCGCCAATGGCCTTTATCCTGACCTGCTTGTCCTTGTCGGACAGAGCTCCCTTGAGCACCGGGATGATGGACGGCTTCTGTATTTTTTCAATCTCGCCGAGCACCTGCATCCTGACCGAACCATCCTTGTCTTTCATAGCCTTTGCAAGCGAA
>MGVM01000199.1:0-633 GCA_001800495.1 Elusimicrobia bacterium RIFOXYB2_FULL_48_7 | reverse complement strand
GGGGACGACGCGAACCTTCCTCCCCTTCCCCGTGACACGGACGGTCGACGACTCGACGGAGAAGTCCCGCATCCGCAGGGAGCAGAGCTCCCCGACGCGGAGCCCGGAGGAGTACAGGAGTTCGAGGATCGCGGCGTCCCGCTTCTCCCGGAGCGTCCCGCACGGAAGGTTCCGCAGGAAACCGTCCATCTCGTCGACGGGGAGAAATTCCGGCAGCCGCATCGCCCTCCGCGGCGCGGGGATCCCCACGGCGGGATTGGCGGCGATCTCTCCGTGGGCGACGAGGAACCCGAGGAAGGTCCTGACCGCGGAGACCTTGCGGGCGGCCGTCGCCGGGCGGATCCTCTCCCCCGTGTCCCCGCGCGCCGCATCGAACTGCAGGGAGAAGAACCGGCGGAGGTCCGCGGCGGTCACTTTGGACCAGTCGACGGGTTCCGCTTCCCCCGCATCCCCTTCTTCCCGCAGAAACCGCTGGAGGCGCTCCACTTCCCTCCGGTATGCGCGCACGGTCTCCGCCGAGGCGTTCCGCTCGGCCGCAAGAAACCCCGTGAAACGCTCGACCACCGGCTTCCCCAACGATTCCTCCCCTCCGCAACGGAAAAGAGTTTATTAACACTCGCGATGGCAGATTAC
>MGVM01000198.1:4993-9438 GCA_001800495.1 Elusimicrobia bacterium RIFOXYB2_FULL_48_7 | reverse complement strand
TTTCGCGCTTTACATGATGATAATCAATATTGTCAAGGACGAGAAATACCTGAAACAGGTGCTGGTTTCAATCCTTGTAACATACGTGGCCGTGGCGGTATATGCCTACGTGCTCGTGGCGCAGGGCGTGCCAAGGATTTATGCGCCGTTTGATGTTGACGTAGCGGCGAAATCGGGGGAATCAGCGGCGCTGGGCGGCTACCTGCTTATAATAATGTCCATTCTTCTCGGGCTGTTCTGCTATGCGCCTACTTTCAGGTTTTCCGCGATAATGATGGGATTGTTCGTGTTCGCCCTCATACCTTTTATCTACACGCTTTCTCGCGCGTCGTTTTTCGCTTTTGTGCCGATGTGCGGCGCTATACTCCTGTTTACAAAAAGAAGGCGGCCGGTGCTGGCCATCGCGCTTGTGGCAGGGCTGGTGTTTTCGCCGCTGATATTCCCGAAAGCCGTGAAGGACGTTACCAGCCGTATCACTGAGACTTTCCAGGGCTCGGACATGGAATCAAGGTCCGTCGCCGGAGTCCAGATAAAAGAGACTTCGGCCCTTTTGAGGGTGCAAAGCTGGAACAAGGCCCTGACAAGCTGGGCCGCCACCCAGCCGTTTTTCGGTTACGGCGTGACCGGTGTGGGTATGGTGGACACGCAGTATCCGCTTACCATCGGCGAGCTGGGGCTTATAGGATTCGGCATATTCATATGGCTGCTGGTTTCGGTGCTGATAAACGCCGTGCGTATTTATAATTCCATCAATCACTGGCTTGCCAGGGGGCTATCCCTGGGGCTTGTGGCGGCGACACTGGCGCTAATGACCCAGGCGGTGGCAGTAAACACTTTCATAACTATACGCATAGCCGAGCCCTTCTGGATGCTCGTTGGGCTGGTGATCGCGCTGCCGGAAATATTTCCTGGTGAAACCAGGGCAGAGGATTATGCCCTGAAGGGGGAAAGCCCGCTTTGAACCTGGTTTCCAACAGAAGGATATTCAAGAATGTAATGTACCTGAATTTCTCCGCGATAGCGGCGAAAGTCCTGGGTTTTGCCACGTCCATACTGCTGGCGCGCCAGCTGGGCGAGACGCAGTTCGGGCAGTACATGTTTATTTTTTCCTTCACCAGCTATTTCCTGCTTTTCAACGACCTGGGGCTGAATATCCTCAATTCGCGGGATGTCGCGCGCAGCCACGGCGACGCTCCCAGGTACTTCAACGAGATCGGTTCCCTCAAGCTTATCATCACATCTGTGCTTTTTGCCGTGTTCCTTTTTACAATTTACGCCATTCCGTATCCGCAGTTAATGAGAACCGCCCTCATGTTCGGGTTCCTTTACATAGCCATAAAGTCGTTCGGTGTGTTTTTCGGGTCTTTTTTGACTGCATTTGAACGGCTGGACATAAATTCGATCCTTGATTTCTGCTTTACGCTCACCGTACTCTTGTTCCTGCTTGCCGCCACCTATTTGAAAATATTCAATCTGGTAAGCGTGATGGCGCTTTACGCGCTGGCTATTTTCCTGTGGGCAGGAGCTTTCCCTGTGATATTGTTCCGGAGATTCATACCTTTCAAGTTGTATTTCAAACCGGATTTTTCCTTAGTCAAGGAAAGTTATGTTTTCGCGCTCGGGGGCATTGCCGGTTCAGTGATGATGCAGACCGACGTGGTCGTGCTCAAATTCATGAGCGGCGACGCCGCTACGGGTTATTACGGGATAGGGCTGTCATTTGTTATTGGGTTGATGTTCCTGGGGCTGAGCTTGTCCTCGGCGATGTACCCGGTGTTCAGCCGGTTGTTCAAGGAATCAAGGGAGGAACTCAAAGGTTATTTTGAAAAGTCGGTGGAAACGCTATATAAAATGACCGTGCCTTTTTGCGTGGGAGGCATAGTGCTGGCAAAAAAAATAATACTGTTATTTTACGGCGTGTCGTACCTCCCGGCCCAGTCAAGTTTTGAGATTTTAATGCTCGCGGGATTGCTTCTTGCTCCCGGCAACTTCATGGCTACGTTCCTGCAGGCGACAAACAGGCAGGGAAGCGTGCTGAAAGTTAATTTCATAGGTATCGCGGTAAACCTGGCTTTGAGCGTTACGCTGATTTATTATTTCAGCCACACCGGTGCGGCCGTGGCGAGGGCCGCGACATTCCTTTACCTGGCTGTTTGTTACTGGTTTATCATCCGGAAAGATGTTCCGGGAGTTAAAATGTATTCCTACCTGTTCAAGCCGGTTTTCGCGGGCCTCGTGATGGCCGCGGTTTTGCTTTCCCTGCTAAAGTTGAATGTTTTTATATTGCTTTTCATAGGAATTACCGTTTATCTTTCCGTGCTCGTGCTGGTGAAGGGCATCAGCCGGGAAGAATATAATTTTGTGAAATCCTGCTGGAGGTATAAAGCCGATGTCCTTGAACATCCATAATCCCGTAGAAGAATATTACGTGCCGAAAAGCGCCTTCGTGAAAGGTGTTTTGAAAATGCTGCCCCTGCTGGACAGGTTCTTTCATCATTGCCCGCTGGCGGTGAGAAGCTTTATCTACAACGAGAAAATTTACGTTAACGAGCGCGCAATTGAGATCCCGTTTGTTCTTGTCAATCTGGATCCTGAGCCGCAGAAAATCCTGGATGTTGGCTGCAGCAGGAGCTCTCTTTCCATGCAAATCGCGGGGCTTGGACATAAGGTCTGGGGTTTGGACATCAACGATTACGGCATGGAAAACCCGCCGTTCACCTTCACAAAGCAGGATATCTACAAGACGGATTTTGAAAATAATTATTTCGACTGTGTGGTTTCCGTTTCCACCATCGAGCATATCGGGCTGGGCGCTTACGGCGATATTGCCAGCGAAGGCAAGGAACTGCCCGTGATAGACGAGATATACAGGATCCTGAAACCGGGAGGGAAGCTTATCGTGACCCTGCCGTTCGGTATCAGGTCCACCGGCAAAACGCTCAGGATCTATGACCAGGAAAGCCTGGACACCCTCCTTAAAAAATTCCAGGTTGAAAAAGTGAAATATTATTACAAGGACAAAAACACCTGGGTACAATGCCCCAGGGAACGCGCCGCGCAGGAAGGATGGAACGAAAAAGGCCGCAATAACGGAATAGTCCTTGTAGTCGCAAGGAAAAAATGAGAATCGCGATTGACTGCACTTCACTTCTGGGTTCTTACCAGACAGGAGCGGATAAATACATACTGAACCTGGTTCACGGGTTGGGTAAAACCGGCGGCAGTAACCAGTACACGCTTTTTTTCTACGCCTCAACCAGGACGAGAAGGGAAATGCTTGAAAAAAGGAAAAAGGAGTTCACTTACGGAAACTTCGATTTCAAAAGCATTCACTTCCACCAGCTGGGGTTTGAGATACTTTGGGACAAATTTCATTTAAATTATCCGCGGATAGAGAACTTCACTGGGCCGGTTGATATATTCCATGCCCCGGGCTATAGGGTAACCCTGGCCAAAGCCCCGGCTATTATGACAATCTATGACCTGACCCGCCTGAAGCTAAAAGGGGTGTTTCGGCCGGAAATAAGCGCTCACTTTGAAGCGCTGGTAAAAAACTCGGTAAAAAGAGCTTCCCACATAATCGCTATTTCGCAGTCAACGAAAAACGATATAATTGAGCTGCTGGGTATAAGCCCTGACAAGATCACGGTGATTTACTGCGGTTCAAACCCGGGATTTTACAGGATGGAAAACAACCCCCTGCAGGAGCCTGCGGCGCGGCCGTATATGCTCTGCGTGGCGACATCGCTTGGGCAAAACAAGAACCTCGAAACTCTTATAAACGCTTTTGAGCTCGCGAAAAGGAAACATAAACTGCCCCATAACCTGGTTATCTCCGGCAGAAAAACATCCGAGTATGAGAAACTGTTGGCACACGCCGCGAGGCTCGGCATGGCGGATTCTGTTACTTTCACTGGTTACGTTAGCGAAAATGAGCTTCTGCGCCTTTATAATGGCGCTGAGTTTTTCGTGTTCCCTTCAAAATACGAGGGTTTCGGCCTGCCGGTACTGGAAGCGATGTCATGTGGCTTGCCGGTTATCGCTTCAAATTCGTCCTCTCTGCCGGAAATAGCGGGGGATGCCGCGCTTATGGCCAGCCCTGACAGCGTTGACGAGCTTGCCGAAGCGATGAACAGGATTGCTTCAGACGCTTCGTTGAGAAAAATGCTTTCAGAAAGAAGCATCCTGCAGGCCCGTAAATTCAGCTGGGAAAAAACAGTGTCGGAAACGCTTCAGTTGTACAATAGACTTAACTCATGAATAATGTCATGGATATAACGATCTGCATAGCAAGTTATAACACTAAAGAGATGCTGCTAAATTGCATCGATTCAATCCGCAATTCCTCAACAAAAGCGCGGTACGAGGTAATAGTGGTTGACAATAATTCAGCGGATGGGACCGTTGAAGCGTTTAAGTCCTCGGATTACAACAATGTAAGCTTG
>MGVM01000198.1:0-4917 GCA_001800495.1 Elusimicrobia bacterium RIFOXYB2_FULL_48_7 | reverse complement strand
ACAACCAGGCGATAAAAATGGCGGCCGGCAGGTACTGCCTGCTCCTGAACTCAGACATTATCGTAAAGCCCGGGTCCATAGATAACCTGCTGGAATTCATGGAGTCACACCCGGATGCAGGGATCGCGGCGCCGAAATTGCTTAACAAGGACGGCACGCTGCAGCGCTCCTGCAGGAAGTTCCTAGACCTGAAAACGGCTTTTTTCCTGGACACTTTGCTTGGAAAGATATCCAGGGGCGTTGAAAATAAATACCGGATGGCTGATTTCGCCTATGATCGAACAACGGAAGTAGAACAGCCCATGGGTTCAGCGGCGCTGATAAGGACCAGTGCCCTTAACCAGGCGGGAATGTTCGATGAAAGGTTTTTCTTTTTCTTCGAGGAAGTCGAATTGTTTTACCGGATAAAACAAATCGGATGGAAAATATATTTTGTCCCCGTCGCGAAAATGTTCCATTACAGGAGGGATGATTCACAGATAACCCGTAAACAAGCTCTTTTGCGGCTTTTTTACTGGCATCAGGGGAAATATAAATATCTGGACAAATATAATAACCGGTTTGCGGTGCTGGGGCTAAAGCTGTTCGTTGCTTTCTCTTCACTGTTGTTTATTGCGAAAAGTGCGCTTTTATTCCAGCCAAAAGGCATAAAATCCTACTGGACGCTCATAAAGGCGGGATTGTAAATGACAAAAAGAATGATCCTTTTCTGTGTTTTTGCCGCGGTGGTTTACCTTGTATTCATTGACAGCAGGCCTCCCGTAAGCGAGGATACCCCGGTGTACATCCTGCTGGCAAAATCGCTGGTATCCGGCACGGGTTATACCGATATATGTTTTGTTGACGCGCCTCCCCACACGAAATATCCCTTTATTTACCCGCTCATGCTCGCGCCGGTAGTTTATTTCTTCGGATATAATTATTATTTGATCAGGCTGATGGACGTTCTCTTGGCCATGGCGAGTGTCCTGATGGTCTATGCGGTTTTCCGAAAGTACCTGGACGCTTCCTACGCTTTCATTATTTGCGCCCTGACGGCGGTTTCGGCTAAACTGCTGATGTATTCCTATAAGATGGTCTCTGAAATACCGTTCATGTTGTTCCTGCTTTTGGCATGTTATTTCGCGCAGAAATACGAAGAAGATGAAAACTGGCTGGGCTTGAACGGGTTGTTGCTGGCGCTTTCACTTATACTCGCGTATTTTACCAGGAGCCCCGGTGTTTTCCTGTTTTTTGGCTGCGCGCTATATTTTATAATTGAAAAGAGGAGAGGGGTGGGATTCAAGAAAGCCATGCTGATTGCCGTTATTTTCATGGTTCCGGCCCTGCTGTGGCTGATTAGGAATTCTGTTTCCGCCGCGAAGATACCTACCGCATACCTTGACTACAATTTCTCAAGTTATGCCGGAGAATTCATCGGCATAAACAATATTTTCAATCTGGATGAAAAAACTGCCGGAATCGGTATGTTCATTTCAAGAGTATTTAAAAATTTATATTCGTATATTTTCTATTCAATCCCTAAATTGGTTACAGGGATAGAGATTCAAGGCAGGAATGTCCTTGCGCTTTTTTTAAGTATTGTAATTTTTGCGGGTTTTGCAGCCAATGTATTAAAAAAACGCACTATCATAGATTACTGTTTCGGGATTTATTTGGTTTTTTTGTTGTTATGGGCGGCTACTGCCCAAGTAGGAACCAGGTACCTGCTTCCGATTCTTCCTTTTCTTTTTTATTACCTGTTGGCGGGAATCAACCTAATCAGCACGAAGTTCGGCGTGAGGGCCAGAAATACCGCGTTTGTAGCGGTTGTTACGCTGGTGTTTTTGTCAAACCTGTTCCAGATCTTTAATATGCGCAAGGAAAAGGACAGCGGGTTTATCCAGATGTGCCTGGATATTAGGGGTAATCTGCCTCAAGGTGTAATTTTTGGAAGCGTTGACATGGCTTACTGGATTTACCTGTATACGGGTTATAAGTCGGGCCCCATGATACCTATGACAAAAGATGACAAAAAAGTCATGGATTCCATAAAAAAATGTAAATACGATTACCTTGCGGTATCGCCGGTATTCGGCAGGTCTTACCAGTATTTGAAGCCGGTAATAGAAAATAACAAGGGTAAATTCAGCATTATGTACCAGAGGGAAGGCAATGTCATTTACAAGTTACTTTGATAAAGCTGTCAGGTATTTCAGGCCGTTTAACTGGATAAACGTTGAGGTGACCTCAAAGTGCAACCTGAAGTGCACCATGTGCCCCAGAAGGGCTTTTGAGTCACCTGATAAAAACATGGACCGGGACTTATTCGTCAAGCTTTCGCGGGATTTTAACTTATTCAAAATGGTTGACCTTACCGGCTGGGGTGAACCTTTAATGCACCCTTCTTTTTTTGAATTCGTCAGGATAGCAAAATCGAAAAGATGCCTGGTGAAATATGTATCAAACGGAGTTGCTTTCAATCAGTCTGTTGCTGAGGAAACACTAAAAACCGGTGTTGACTGGATAGTCTTTTCAGTAGATTCTCCTGACAAAACGACGTACAGGGAAATCAGGGGCGCGGACCTGGATAAAGTTGCTTCAAACATCGGGTATTTATCGGAATTAAAGAAGAAAAACGGCCTTAAATACCCGCTTATTGATATAGCTATTGTGATCAGCAGGAAAAACATCGCTCAGTTGCCGGAGATGGTAAAATATTCAAAAGAGATAGGTGCAAGCCGGCTCGTCGTAAATAATGTCCATGTGATAAGCAAAAAGGAAGACATTGATATACTGCTGTTTAAAATCGACCAGTCACAGCGGATAGATGAACAGCAGCGCGACACGGCAGTGGCGGAATCAAAGAAAACTGCGGCAGAGGTTGATTTGGATTTAAGCTTTTGTTTCAGTTCGTTTGAACCCAAGAAACTTGACAGGTGCGTCCTGGACATAGAAAAAACAATGTTTATTGATTCGGAGGGTAACATTTCGGCCTGCTGTGACCTGGGACATCCCGTGCCGGGCTATCTGGACTGCAATACCGTAGTCAAGAACACCCAACTGAATTTCGGCAATGTCAGGAACCAGTCTATAATGGAAATATACAATTCAAAGGCCTATGCGGATTTCCGGAAACGCATTAAAAGCGGCGTACCGGATGAATGCAGGCACTGCATGCTTTTGAAAGGGATATAATAAAAGGGGTTTTAATGCGTATCTGTTATTTCGGGACGTTCAATAAGGATTACTTAAGAAACCGGATAATCCGCGAAGGTTTTAGGCGAAACGGCGTGGAAGTCGTTTTGTGCCACACAAAATATACCTGGTTTTTAATGGTTTATTTAAAACTAACATTTAGATGGGTTTTTAAAACGAGGAAAAACATAGATGCGATAATTGTAGGTGAAACGGGCTATATTTTGATGCCCCTGGCAAAGCTGATAGGGTTGATATGGGGTATACCTGTTATTCTGGACGCCTTTTTTTCTGTATACCAGACAGAAGTATATGACAGAAAACGCGTAAGTAAAAATTCATTAAAAGCTCAAAAAATCCATTTTATTGAAGAAATGGGTTGTAAATTGGCTGATTTGGTCCTTCTTGACACAAACGAGCACATAGGATACTTTGTTGACGAACACGGCATTGACAGAAAAAAGTTCCTGAGGGTATTGGTTGGGGCCGATGATTCAATATTCAAACCGCTTGAACTTAAGGCCGCAAGTGATAAATTCCGGGTGCTTTACTGGGGTACTTTCATACCTTTACATGGCGTTGAATATATTATCGGGGCTGCAAAGATCCTTGAATCGGAAAACGAGATTGTTTTTAAATTCATAGGCAACGGACAAACCCGAGATGATGCAGTGCGCTTGTCGGAAGAACTGGGTTTAAAGAACACGGAGTTTGTTGATTATACGGATGAAGCATCCCTTGTAAAAAGCATATCGGAAGCGTCAGTATGCATGGGGATTTTCGGTAATACCTTAAAAACCAAAGAAGTGATCCCTCATAAACTTTACCAGGCAATGGCCTGCAAGAAGCCAGTAATAACAGGAGATACGCCAGCCACGAGAGAGCTGCTTAAAGACATGGAAACGGTTATGTTCTGTGAAACAGGAAACCCCGGCCGGCTGGCCGAAAAAATAATGTTTTTGAAAAACAATAGGGAAACCGCCGGCAAGATAGCCGCGGAAGCTTACAGGTATTTCAAAGGGAACCTTGTTCCCGAGCAAATAGTTAAAGGGCTTATAAACAGGATGGAAACAGGAAAAAATGGATAATGTCACTAATTGCAATATTTGCGGGAAGGAAGGCCGCGTTATTTTCGACATGGGCGGTTACCGGGTCAGGAAATGCAGCGAGTGCAGGTTCTCCTGGGTGGAAGAAGTTTTCGACGAGCAGACGCTCGCCGGGAAGGATTACTACTGGGCCAGTGAGTTTTTCATCAAGAATGAACGGCTGCTGAGGGATGTTTCAAGGAATGAAGCGCTGATCATACAAAAATACGCGGGCAGGGCCGGTGTCGCCGGCAGAAAATGGCTGGATATAGGAAGCGGATTCGCTTACCTGATATCGGAAGCGAAGAAAATGGGTTACGAAGTGACCGGAATAGAAGTCAATAAACAAACAGCCGACTACGTACAAAAACGCGAGCAACTGAATATACTAAACAAGCTTGTAAGCGAAACAGACCTGGAAAAAGAAAGTTTTGACATAATTACGATGTTTGACGTGCTTGAACACCTTATAGACCCCAGTGACGCTGTGGTAAAAAGCGCGAAGTACCTGAAAAAAGGCGGGTTGCTGGCTATTGAAGTGCCCGATGATGACAGCCTGATAAGGAAAACAGCGGCGCTCATCCATTGTGTGACATTTGGCGCCTGGAGCGAATTTTTGCGGCAGTCCTTTCACCAGCACCCGGGAGGCCATAGG
>MGVM01000197.1:5000-7514 GCA_001800495.1 Elusimicrobia bacterium RIFOXYB2_FULL_48_7 | reverse complement strand
TTTCCGCGCCCGCAGCCAGGGTAAGCTTTTTTACTAATCTTCCGCTTGATGTATATATGTTCACTTCCCCGCCGCTTGAATCAGTAAGCGCAAATTTTATTGGTTCGCCGCTTGTAAGATTGCCAGGGTTCGGGTAGGCTTTTGCTTCTGCTGCAACAGGAGGTGTAGATGTACTATTTGCAACAACAGTAAACGTGCCGTCCGCGCTCACGCCTTCAACACTTGAAGCTACGCTCTTGGCCCTGTAATGATAGGTGCCTGCAGCCAGCCCTGTTAAATCCATGCTATGGCTGGTCACCAGCGCGGAGGTTGCCGTATTGGATGTTCCGTAGGCCGTTGTCAAACCGTATTCCACCTGGCTGGTAGCAGCAACGTCGGTAGTCCAGGTTATCCTTACTCCGTTAGTTATTATAGTATCTGTGACCGCACTTATTACCGGAGCGGGGGTAGATGTATTCGGTGTTGTAAAAGTATTATCCGTGCCCGTGGCAGGGTTATTTGACCCGTCGGTACTTTTTACCCTGTAGTGATATAACGTATTTGCAGTCAGCCCGGTAATATCTACGCTGTGGCTGGTTACCAGTGTTGAATCCGCTGTAGAAGAGGTTCCGTAACTTGTTGTCAATCCGTATTCCACCTGGCTGGTAGCCGGTTCATCGGTAGCCCAGATTATCCTGGCTCCGGTAGTTGACAGAGTGTCGGAACCTATAGCGCTTATGACAGGCGCTGTAGTATCTGACGCCTCTTCGCTTGCCACGTACGCCGGTTCATTTAACATCCTGACGTATTCGGCAGGGAATAAAAATGTAACACCTTGCGCCTTTAAAAATTCAACAATCAGTTGCCACTCGCCCAAATCATCACTGCCAGTAATAGTCCTCCAATACGGCGGGTGCATATATGAAAACACATATTCTCCGGCATTATTGGCCAAATTATTATAGGCATTACTAAAACTAGAAAGGCTGGGGTGAAAGCCGGTATATTCAGTATAAAGATGATGTATCGAATCGCGGCTAACGGGGAATCCATTATACCCGCTGGCCGGGCTTACCCACCAGTATTTTAATGCAGGGATGGTATTTGCTATTGCAATTGTATTAGTATCGTACCTGACACATGGTATGCCAATGCCCTGCACATCATAGTTAAGTTTTGTTTTAATTGTTTGTATTCCTGTTGTAAATGTATTGAGCTGTGTATTGTAATCCTGCCTGAACTCCGCGGGGTCGCAGAGATGAGTAATTCCATGAAAAAAGAATGACATATAGCCTCTGTCAATATAACCTTTTACCACATTTACCCAGGCCGCGCCAGCATCGGACATATCCGGGATTGATACCCCGTCCCCGCATATCAGCCCGACATTAAATTTTACTTTTACGCTTTCCATGTAATCCATGTATAATTTCCAGGCGGGAGTGAGATATGAACTGTTGGGAAAATCGGTGTCATACCAAAAATCGTCACATTGGATTAGAAATATTTTCTTGAAAACAAGAATCGGTATCGTACCTGTGTAGGCACTGCCGCCGCCAACGGGAGTAGCCGTAACAGTTATATCGGGCCTGCATTTTGCGGAAGGCGCAGTAAATGTTGCGGTATTAGTAGTCCCGGTTATTGTACCGGAAGTCGCGGACCAGGAATATGCATAATCTCCCGCGTTCCCCGGGCTTACATCCAGCGTCACCGTTGTCTGCTGGCTTAGCTTCAGGCGGTTTGCCCCGGCAGTCAAAGTAAACGAATGCAGGGATTTACATAAGGAAAGGCTTAAAAACAACGATATAGAAACAATTAAATATTTTCGGTTATACATTGATTTTCCAGGTGTTTTTCAGAAAGATATGCAATAATAAATCATCCAGGATTTTTGCTTGCTTATTTTGTCAAAATCAGTTTACCTGTCAGTTTATCTCCGCTGTTACCTGTTATACTATATAAATATATTCCCGGAATTACTTTCTCGCCCGAATCATTCAATCCGTCCCAGCTTATTTCCGCGCCCGCGCTCTGCGCGCCCAGGGTAAGTTTCTTTACTAATCTTCCGCTTGATGTATATATGTTCACTTCCCCGCCGCTTGAATCAGTAAGCGCAAATTTTATTGGTTCGCCGCTTGTGAGATTGCCCGGGTTCGGATACGCTTTTGCGTCTGTGGCAGCAGGAGGCGTTGAGGTACTACTTGCAAGAATAGTAAATGTGCCGTCCGCGCTCACACCTTCAACACTTGAAGCTACGCTCTTGGCCCTGTAATGATAGGTGCCTGCAGCCAGCCCTGTTAAATCCATGCTGTGGCTGGTAACTAATGCGAATGTTGCCGTATTGGATGTCCCGTAACTTGTTGTCAACCCGTATTCCACCTGGCTGGTGGCAGAAATATCGGTGGCCCAGGTTATCCTTACTCCGTTAGCTATGCTAGTAGCCGTAACCGCGCTTAATACCGGAGCGGGAGTAGATGTATTCGGTGTTGTAAAAGTATTATCCGTGCCCGTGGCAGGGTTATTTGACCCGTCGGT
>MGVM01000197.1:0-4972 GCA_001800495.1 Elusimicrobia bacterium RIFOXYB2_FULL_48_7 | reverse complement strand
GTTACAAGTGTTGAATCCGCTGTTGTAGAAGCCCCGTAGCTTGTTGTCAAACCGTATTCCACCTGGCTGGTAGCTGCTTCATCCGTGGACCAGGTTATCCTGGCCCCGGCCGTAGTTAAATTGCCGGATGCAACTGCGGATATCACAGGAGGAGTCGTGTCAATTACAGTTGTCCAGTTCGTAAAAACAGCTTGAATTATCGGAATCAGTTTATTTGCAATCTTCAGGTCGCCGGCAACGTTCGGATGAGAATCTGCTCCGCGGTCATCGTTAGTTAAGTACAAATTATAATCCGCATTATGTATTTTAGTATCTCCTTCCCCATTTATTTTGGCAACAACATTAGGTATATAAGTTTTCGTAGGTATACTTGACATGGTATTATACACGCAGAATATTTCCGCGTTCGCAAATTTTGACCTTATCTTTTTCATGAAATTATAGTAACCGCTTTCAAATAGTGCCTGGCTGGGGCTCGGATTCGTGGAAAAATCATTTATCCCCCCATAAACCACAACAGCATCCGCTACCCAGCTGAAAGTCCAGTCATTCGAGGCGGTCTCCGCGATTGTACGTTCATAAAGATAGACCAGCGTTGTTGTGGAAGTGGTGTTTGAGTCATTATAATTCCGTACAACACCTTTGCCTGAAGCCGCAGTAATGTGACAATCCGCATTGAAGTGCCTTGCAATTACCGGGCCGAATGCCAGATAGTTATTATCTATGTCGTTAGTCTCCGGGGTACTTATAGTGCCTTCATTCCCATAGCCGCAGGTATAGGAATCTCCTATAAACTCAATCCTGCGGTTTGGCCTGGCTGGCGGCGCTAAAAGAGTTTTGCCTGTATCAAGTATAAAACCTTTAAACGTGCACTTGCCGCCGGCATAATTTATTCCCGTTCTTTTAGTTATCAGTACTGTATGAGAACCAGCTGTCAGCCCTGTTGCTACGCTGTAGTTTGTCTGTGAAGTCAGGGTTGTAAATACATATGCAGGGCGTGTATCTATGAACACATTGTAGTAATTTGCCTGGCTGTACTCGTCCTGGATACGGAGTGAAAGAGAAGTACCTTCAAATACTGTATTAATACTAACGCCCGGCCAGTCAAATGCAGGATTTTTAGGGTCAGTCGCTTTTACTCTTCCGATATACTGGATATTCGTATTATCGGCATCTATCTGCACCTGGCACCACGCGGTTTGAACCGCGGTTTGTACGGAAAAAATTGAAAACAGCATGCAAAATATTATTTTTTTCATATAGCCTTTCCTTTATCCCGGGGTTACTGGACTATTAATTTTCCAGGTCTTTTATCTTTTTCTTTATTTCCTTCGCTTTTTCGTAATCTTCGGCCGCTATTGCTTTGTTCATATCTTCGTCCAATACCTGCTTCTGCGCTATCTTCTTTGTTAGCTCCTTCGCCTTCTCATAGTTTTCCACTGCTATTGCCTGTTCATACTGGGCTTCAAGAGTCTGGGTTGCAGAATCTACCGCCTGGGGTTCCCGGGCCTTGCCAAAAGATTTTACTTTGGGCGTGCCTGCGGATTTCACTGGCCTGGCAACATTCCCGCTGTCCGGTGCGCCGAATTTTCCTATCAAGGATATCTTGTATGTTGAGTTCAAATTCTCGTACTGCCCGGTTCCTATGTCAAATGTAATGTTTCCGCTGCCTATGCCTATTCCCATGCAGGGTACCATCGCCTCGCCTGATTTTAAAATTCCACCCCTGAAGGCCATTACTCCTGTTTTGTATTCCATTCCTAAGCCCATGCCCAGGCTCTCGTCGGATGATATTTTTGACAAATCAGCGGAAACCACAAAACTGTTGACTTCGGTTCTGGTAAGATAATAACCTAATCCTGCCCTTACTACCACAGGGAAAGGGCTGGCCTGCGTGTCTCCGTCATAGGTTATGCCGCTGCCCAGGTTTTGTACAGCTAACCCAAGGTTCATGGTTTCGCCTTTATAAAGCAAACCCAGGTCCGCGCCTAAGCCGCTTCCATTTAACCCTGCTATGTTCTCGGTTACTGTTTTCAGGCTTATTCCGTACCCAACGGTTTCGGACATATAGCCTGAATAGGTCACGGTCATAGCCGTACTGTTGGTGCTGAAATTGCCCAGTGCATTGCCGTTTTTATCTACGCCTGCAATATCACCTGAAGTCAGGTAATTTACCTGGGCTCCGATTACACTGCCTTTCTCGAGCTTCTTTCCCAGGCCCAAATATATATGGCTCATCCCTTCAAACAGGGTATCATACATTGTAAGGAACTCCGTGCTTTTCAACTGTACCAGTCCGCCCGGGTTCCAGTATCCTGCGCTGATATCATCAGAGAGCCCTGTAAAGGCCCCGCCCATGGCTATGGCCCGCGCCCCTATCCCGATGTTCAGGAAATCCCCGCCTTCACTGCCGGCTCCTGCATAAACACCGGAAGACACACAACAGAGAACAAGTAACGCAACAAGAACCTTTACCGTCAAACTTATTTTTACCAAACCTTTAACAAAACTTGTGTTCAACATTGTTTTTCCCTCCGTATTTTGCGCATTTTATTTAGTTACAATCAGTTTTCCTGTTTTCTTACCGCTGCTGTCAGTTGTGCAATATAAATATAATCCCGGTTTGATTATTTCACCTGCTTCATTTTTTCCGTCCCAAATGACGGCAGTTGCTCCTGATAGCTTTTTTACTAATCTGCCGCTCGTGGAATATATGCTTACTTCCCCGGATGCCGCTCCCTCAATACTAAATCTCATCGTGTCGTTGTTGGAAAAACTGCATGGGTTTGGATACGCTTTTACTTCTGTGGCTGGAGGTGTTGATGTACTATTTGCAACAATAATAAACGTGCCGTCCGCGCTTACGCCTTCAATACTTGAAGCTGCGCTCTTGGCCCTGTAATGATAGGTGCCCGCGGCCAAGCCTGTTAAATCCATGCTGTGGCTTGTCACTAACGCGGATGTTGCCGTATTAGTTGTTCCATAGCTTGTTGCCAGCCCGTATTCCACCTGGCTGGTGGCAGCAACATTCGTCGTCCAAGTTATCCTTACTCCGTTAGTTATGATAGTAACCGTAACAGCGCTTAATACCGGCGCGGCAGTATTTGTGGTTGTAAAAGTATTATCAGTGCCTGTGGCGGGATTATTTGACCCGTCGGTACTTTTTACCCTGTAGTGATATAACGTATTTGCAGCCAGCCCGGAGATATCTATGCTGTGATTGGTAACCAGTGTTGAGTTCGCTGTTGTAGAGGTTCCGTAACTTGTTGTCAGCCCGTATTCCACCTGGCTGGTAGAGGGTTCATTGGTAGACCAGGTTATCCGGGCCCCGGCCATGCTTAAATTTCCGGAGGCAACCGCAGAGATCACGGGAGGAGTTGTATCAACTACCGGAACAACTCCTGCCGGCGGCGGGTACAAAGAATCGGAGAGTGTTATGTTGTCATAATATATATTTCCGGAGGTACCCGCGGGAATATTATTAACCCCGATTTCCAGGTTCCTGCCGTCCTTTCCGGTAGTGGACATTTTCAGGCGGGAAGCTATTTTAACCCCGTCAAGCCACAATTCAACGCCCCCCCTGGCATTACCCTGAGCCACTGTATGCAAATCTATGCTGTGCCAGGCCCCCGTTGATATAGGATAAAAATTGTATTGGCTGCCATACTGCGCCGGCCATAGAGGTATAGATTGATAGTCACTGTTTTCATCTATCGTATATAAGTATAAACTGAATCCTGATACGAGTTTTGCAATAATGAGTTTCCCGGCATATGAATTACCTGCGTCGGTTATTGCCGCTATACTGACAATTTTTGCGCCGGCGTTATAGGTGGTTACCGGCATATTGAAATCCGAACTGAGTTTAAAGGAAAACTGGACAAAATTGCTGTTTAACGTGCTTACACTGGTTTTTTTAACATTTGCTGCGCTGGTATCCGAAATATGGCATTTCAAACAATAGGCGCCCTGGGCCGGCGATTCTGTGACAACCTGGACGGTATTTGCCCCGGACTGGGACACGGTGGTCCAGCTGCTGGTAGTTCCTGTTTCAAAGTCATCGTGGAACTTAACATATCCGGCAGTTGTCTGCACAGTCTGGCCGTTGGAAGTGCCAGTGGAATCCAGCCCTACCCCGTTTACTGCTTTAACCGTTATGTAATACTTTACTCCTTTGCTCAGGGCAAGGTTGGTCCTTGAGGTCGTCACGTATGTAAATGTGCCGTTATCTATCCAATCAAAAACTTCCGAACCGCCTGATGTTGTGCCTAACTTGTACCAGTATTTTGCAATCCCCGATTCGGCATCAGCCGAGAGGTCCCAGTTAGCTGCTATGTAATCTGTGGCGGTTGTTGTATCTATATCAAAACCTGCACCGTCCCGCACAACCGGGGTGCCCGGCGGTGTTGTATCCATCGAGGCACTTACCAGGCTTATTTCCCCCCTGTTGGGTATAACGTCATACATCACTTTGCTCGAACCTCCGGCCTGTTTAATGCTTATTCTGCTGCCCTGGGTTATTTTGCAGTAGGCCCAGCCGCTGGGTACATCGGTTATCAGCGTAAGAGGGTAATCGTAAAGGGTTGCATCGCCGTTAAATGAAGCAGTTGAAGCCAGGTTCAAACGTATTATGCTGGCAGTATCTTCAACTGTATTAACGCTTGCAGCTGTATATTCCTGCTGGTACTTATGCACCTCTATGTTTGTTCCTATCCACAACTGGGCTGATAAAGTCAGCAGGTAATCAAGCAGGTCTACATAATCATTTGCAAGGAATCCCCGGTCAAAATATAAATATTCCGCATCAGGCCCTACTCCGTGAAAACTTATCCCCCTCCAATCGCCGTTGGTTATGGCATCCTGGGCTGCCTGTTCGCACACGGCCAGCGTATTACCGGGTTCATTCACCCCGCCGCGGCCGGAAACACAATTGTAAGTGGGCAATACACTCGCGGCATAGCCCGGGGGCCAG
>MGVM01000196.1:2204-5022 GCA_001800495.1 Elusimicrobia bacterium RIFOXYB2_FULL_48_7 | reverse complement strand
GGAAGGGAATGTTACTGCTATATAAATGAGATCCTTCGCGGTTTTTTGTCAAAAATAACGAATCAATATGCCGCCGTGGTGCTAGACAATGAAGCCGGTATGGAACACCTCTCCCGAAGGACCACCGACAATATTGACACACTCTTTATCATGACAGACCCAACGATTGTAAGCATTAATTCGGCTAAAAGAGTCAGTGAAGCCGCAAAAAAGCTAAAACTCAAGATAGAAAAAACTTACCTTGTTTTAAACAGGGTGAAACCGGGTGTTGATACTTCGTTGATTTTGAAAGATGTCCCGATCGAGCTGATAGGCCGGCTTCCAAGGGAAGAATCCATTGTAACCCGCAGCGAAAAAGGGGAACCATTGACAGGGCTTCCGGAAAATAATCCCTACATTATTGAATTGAATAATATTCTGAAAAAAACAGGTATATTGACTGGCTTCGTCTTGCATTCATAATATTAAATATATATAATTCAATATTAATAAAATTCAATAAAAGGACCGCATAACATGGAAAAATTACTGGAAAAATCGGTATCAAAAATCTCAGAACTGGTCATAGGCGCTGCAGCTTCGTCAGGCGGAACCCGCTCAAAAGAAATAAAGATCGGGGGAGAAACCGCACTTCCTTTCCTGTATTCTGAAGGGGAAATGCCCAATAAGCCCGTGATTGCCGTTGAAGTATGGGATGTAATACCGGAAGACTGGCCGGTGATAGCCGAAGAATTCAAAGATATTGTCAGCGATGTCATGAAATGGTCAAAAAAAGCTGAAGAATGGGGCGCGGACCTGATTTGCCTGCGCCTTGAATCCTGCCATCCTGACAACAAAAATAATTCCTCTGCTTATGCCGCTGAAACCGTCAAAAAAATATTAAAAACGACAAAACTTCCGCTTATTGTGATTGGCTGCGGCCACCCGGAGAAAGACCAGGAAATCCTGCCTCAGGTCGCGGAAGCCGCCAAGGGGGAAAAAATACTCATCGGCATGGCGACCAAGGACAATTATAAAACCATCACAGCCGCCGCCCTTGCGGCTGGCCATAGCGTCATAGCGGAATCACCTCTTGATATCAACCTGGCCAAGCAGCTCAATATACTGGTATCCGACATGGGGCTGCCTTTTGAAAGAATCGTGATGCATCACACGACAGGCGGGCTTGGCTACGGTTTTGAATACTGCTATTCAATAATGGAACGCTGCCGCCTGGCAGGGCTGGCCGGAGACAAGATCATGGGCACGCCGATAATAAACATGATAGCCGAAGAAACCTGGAAAACCAAGGAAGCCAAAACCCCGGCGGATGAGCAGCCGGCCTGGGGCGATTTGCATAAACGCGCCATTGGCTGGGAAATCGCCTGCGCGAGCGGATACCTGCAGGCCGGTGCTAATATACTTGTAATGGAACACCCGGAAGCAATTAAAACGGTCAAAGACACGATAAATAAACTGAGCAAATAAAAGGAACTGTGGCCACGTACTCTTCCTAACGAGTAACACGTGGCATCACAAAGGAACTGTGACGATGAAATGTCCGAAATGCGGATATGAAAACCCGGAAAGCGCTAAAGATTTGAATTACTGCAGCATGTGTTATGAACCGTTTTCAAAACAATCAGGCCACGACACTTCCGGGCCGGCCGGCGCAGGAACGGCATCAAAAAACATGGATGGGTCCGGAAACCCGATGTTCTCCAAGAACATGTACCAGCAGGGGCCTGCTTCGCCCGCCTTCGGCCAGGATCAGGAAATACCTGAGATGGCCCCGTCAGCCTATGATACTCCAGCGCCCCAGGCGCCTCAAAAATCAAAACTGGCTTCTTATGTTATATACGCCGCGGTCGCATCGCTTTCCTTCCTGTTTTTCTTCTACGGCCCGGCAAAAACCTTCCGCTCGGTTCTGGTCTATTTCGACCGCTCCTCGCATTCCCAAACGGATTACAGCGACTCTGTCACGGGTATCAAAATTGAGCGCCCTTCCGGCTGGGGCTGGGTGATACTGACAAGCGAAGCAGACATGATTGACGCCTATGACCTTCAGTCCCTTGCGGACATGGGCGCCAAGCCCATAGTCGCAGTGAGGAACAAGATTTACGACTCTCACCTGGTTTTCATCAATTTTCCGAAACACCTATTCCCTGGCGGTGTTCCCTCCATGCCAGTAGCTTTCGGGCGTTTTTCTGACGGGATGTCCCAAACGCCTGACATGAAGGATTTCAAATACACTGGCGACAGCACCACGTATTTCGGCCCACAGGAGTACATGCAGAGGGCCTTCGCCACCCAGTACAGAGGTGTTAATATTGAGGGTTTTTTCGGCATATTTGAGAGAATCGACTCCTATGTCATACTGCTTTCAATGTATGAAAAATCAGCTTCAGAGCCGTCAACCGAAGCGTTCATGGAAGTAAAAAAATCCATTAAACTTGATTTTTCCAAAAACACGCTCCCGTCCTTATAATAAATAATCTATGACAGGCAGGCCGCAAAAATGAAAATACTTGTATTGAACACGCGCATACATTCGGTGGAATTCGACGTTTTCGAGATGCCCCAGGAAAAGGGGCTTTGCCGCGGGGTAATAGAAAAAATCGGGCTGGACACGGCGCTTGTAACCTATAAATGCCGCGGTATGGCTGAAGAGCACATGACGATACAGTCAGTCCTTCACCACAAGGCTGCGGTTGACGGAATTCTCAAAATCATAACCACAACGGCGCATAAAATAATAGACTCTACCGATGAGATCGGCGCTGTCGGCCACCGGGTCGTGCACGGCGGGGACAAGTATTTCGAGTCGGTCTTGATCAAT
>MGVM01000196.1:0-2195 GCA_001800495.1 Elusimicrobia bacterium RIFOXYB2_FULL_48_7 | reverse complement strand
AAAAAGGAAATACAGGAACTTTTCGACCTGGCGCCGCTTCACAACCCGTATAACTTAAAGGGCATAGAGGAAATTGAGCAAATGCTTCCGGGCAAGCCCCAAATCGCGGTTTTTGACACCGCGTTCCACCAAACACTGCCTGAAATAGCCTACCGCTATCCAATATCTGGGCGTATTTACCAGCAGTCAAAAATCAGGAAATACGGATTTCACGGCATATCCCACAAGTACGTGGCTGAAAGAGCCGCTGCCCTGCTCAAAAAACCCCTGAAAAAAACAAATGTTATTTCCTTGCACCTGGGCCAGGGGTCCAGCTTATGCGCGGTAAAAAGCGGCGTTTCAATCGACACCTCCATGGGTTTCACCCCGCTTGACGGTATAATGATGATGACGCGCTCCGGCAACATAAGCCCCGGTGTTATTTTCTACCTGGCAAAATCCGGATGGGACATGCACGATATCGATTCCGCACTGAATCGTGAAAGCGGGGTACTGGGCATTACCGGCATATCGGATGAAATGCTAGACAATGTCAAGGAAATGCTTTCGGGCAACAAAAAAGCGAAACTCGCCATAGAAATGTTCACTTACAAAATAAAGGCCTACCTGGGCTCGTATTTCCTGCTTTTCGACAAGCTTGACGCAATTTGTTTTACAGGCGGTATAGGTGAAAACTCGGATATCATCAGAAAAATGACCTGCACAGGGCTTGAGAATATCGGCATAAAACTGGATTCTGTTAAAAACAGAAAAGCGTTCGGTATTGAAGCGGAAATCGGCAAAACCGGCTCAAAAACAAAAATATTCGTGATACCCAGGGACGAGAAAGTAATCATAGCACGCGACACTTACAGGCTGGCGAAAAAGAGCTAAGGGAGAATTCTATTGTTGGTAATTGGTGAAAAAATCAACGGGATGTTCAAGGTTGTCCGGGAAGCCGTACAATCAAAGAATAAACAGGCGATACAGGACCTTGCGAAAAAACAGCTGGACGCGGGCGCGGACGTGCTTGATGTCAATGTGGGCCCGGCGTCAGCCGACCAACTCAAGGACATGTCCTGGCTCATTGAAACCATAAGAGAAGTCACCCTGGCTCCCCTGGCCGTTGACACCACGAAACCCGATGTAATGGACAAAGGGCTGTCCCTGGCGGGAAAAAACTGTTTTCTTAATTCAACTACCGGAGAGGAAGAAAAACTCAGCGAGTTCCTGCCCATAGCAAAAAAACATGGCGCGAAAATCATCGCGCTGACGATCGACAAGGCGGGAATCCCGAACCACGCGGAAGGCAGGCTCGAAATTGCGGCGAATATCGTGGCAAAAGCAATTGAACTCGGGATCGACCCCGCATCCCTTTACATAGACGCGGTCATACTGCCGGTTAACGTGGCCCAGCAACACGCTCCTGCTGTGCTCGAAACCATAAAACAGACAAAACTTCTCTGTGACCCTGCCCCTAAAACCATACTCGGGCTTTCAAATGTGTCGCAAGGCGCGCCGAGCGCGCAAGGCGTAAGCGTGCGCCCGCTAATTGACAGGACTTTTCTGGTCATGGCCATCGCTTCCGGGCTTGACGCCGCGATTATCAATCCGCTCGACAAGGACCTGATGGATGCCATGATTACCTCTGAACTGCTCTCCGGAAAAAACATCTACTGCGACTCTTTCCTCCAGGCGTATAGGAAAAAATGAAAATCCTCATAACCGGGGCAAACGGGTTCGTGGGCGCTAACCTGGCGGAAAATTTCGCCCGAAGCGGCCATTCGGTCCGGTGTCTGGCGCATAAAAATACATCATCGATCAAAAACCTCCCTGTTGAAATATTCAATGGCAGCGTGACAAAACCCGAAACGCTGACGGAAGCCGTAAAAGGCGCTGATTTTGTTTTCCATTGCGCCGGCATCCTGAGGGCGATCAACCCGAAAACTTTCTATGATGTCAACCAGGACGGCTCGAAAAACCTTATTGAGTCCGTCCATAAACACAACCCGGGGATCAAACGTTTTGTCTATATTTCCTCCCAGGCAGCCATGGGCCCCTGCGCCGGTATGGATCCCAGGGATCCCGGCGGTAACTGCGAGCCGGTTTCGGATTACGGCAAAAGCAAGCTCCTGGGCGAGCGGGAAATCCTGAAATTCAGGGACAAGGTTCCCGTCACCATCCTCAGGCCGGCCGCGATTTACGGCCCGCTCGAC
>MGVM01000195.1:1675-6597 GCA_001800495.1 Elusimicrobia bacterium RIFOXYB2_FULL_48_7 | reverse complement strand
TCTTCGGAAAGGGCCACTTTTGAAAACCAGATGAAACAGAACACCGCGTATATCATGGAGCTCAAAAGCGAAAAAGACATTTTCTTCAGGCAGGCGGAGGAGCTCAAAACCGGGTTTGCCCAGGAAAAGGAATCACTGAATAACCTGATAAAGCAGGGAGAGCTGCACGCGCAGGGGCTGAAATCGGAAAACGACTCCCTCCTGAAGCAGCTTTCATCGATACAGGGCTCGTTTGACAGGGAAAGGACAGGGCTTGAAAACCGCCTGAAGCAGAATGAATCCGAACTCTCGGAATTGAGAAGCCGGAACGAACAGCTCGGCGAGCAGGCAAGGGCCAATGAACTGCTTTCTAACAGTCTTAAAACCGATAACGGAAACCTGCTCAAACAGCTGTCCGCGGCACAGGAACATTTTACCGCAGAGAAATCAGGGCTTGAAAACCGCCTGAAGCAGAACGAAGCGGCTATCTCGGAATTGAGAAGCCGGAACGAACAGCTCGGCGACAAGGCAAGGGCCGGCGAGTTGCTCTCAAACAGCCTGAAAGCCGAGAAGGAAAACCTGCTCAAGCAGTTTTCCATGGCGCAGGAACATTTTGCCGCGGAGAGATCAGGGCTTGAAAACGCCATCGGGCACAACGAGCAGGAGCTTTCAGGGCTTAAGAAGGACAATGAAAGTTTGGGCAGGCAGCTTAAGGACGGCGAAGCTGCGGCGCACGGGCTCAAAACCGAGAAAGAAATGCTGGTAAAGCAGATGGAAATGCAGAAAACGAATTTCTCGGCTGAAAGAAGCAAGCTGGAATCCCATGCCGAGGACCTTAAACGCACGGTGAACTCCCTCAACAGCGAGAAAGACAAGGCCGCCGAAAGGATCCTCGCGCTTTCCACAAGGGAAAGCGAGTTCAGGGCGAAGATCGAGGGGCTCGAACACAAAATCAGGGAACACGACAGCGCGATTCTGATGAAACAGAAGGAAAACGAACAGCTTCGCGCCGAGGTGCTGAGATTGAGGGAAATCTCGGATTCCCGGAACGCCCTGAACGTTGAGCTGCGGGAAAAACTTAAGGATATCGACGGCGAAGTGGCCAGGAAGGTCGAAAACACCGAAAAAGAATCCAGGCGTAAGATCGAATACCTGGACCAGTCAAACAACGAACTTCAGAAACAGGTATTGGAACGCGACCGCAGGGTTCAGGACCTGCAGCTGGAGCACGACAAGCTCAAAAGGGAATACCGCGACCAGATCTCCAAGCTGGAGCAGGAAATAGCCGTGCAGAGAAACAGATTCAACTTGCTTGTGCAGCAGCAGGACGAGGAAATCTCCAGGCTGACAAACCAGAAAAAACAGCTGGAAACCGGACTTGCTGACCAGGCGCGGGCCCTTCACGACGAGAACAAGATTCTCGACGACAGAAACAGGCAGGACACAGAGAGAATGATCCGGATAAAGGAAAAACTTGACGCGCTTGTCACGGAAAAGGATGAAAGGATCAAGAAGCAGGAAGCGGACCTGAAAATGATACGCGACAGGTTCCTGCAGGAACAGGACCATTACACGAAGGAGATTGGCAAGCTGAACAAGGAGTGGGAAAGCAGGTATAATTCCACGAAAGAAAAAGCTGACGCCCTTGAAGCCCGTTTTGCCGGCCAGGAAACGGCTCATGTTTCCGAAATGGAAAAGATTGCAAAGGAATGGCGGTCCAGGATGGCTGATAAGGAAAAAGAGACAGAAAAAATAATCGAGAAACTGGATTACACGTGGAAGGATTTCCATTCGAAGTTTATTGAAGAATACAACATACTTGAAGAAAAACTCGCCCAGAGGGAGAAAGAGCTTGCGGAGATCCAGAATAAGGTGGATGGTGTTCAGGTTGAAGAAGCCACCGTCCCTGTTACGGCTGAAACCGGAGCGGAGCCTTTGGAAAATCCTTCGCAGGAGGTTTCCGCGCAGGGCGGCATGGAAACCGGTGCTGCGCCGGGGGGTATGTTTTCCCGGCTCCTGGAGTGGCTGAATAAACCGATAATGAACGGATGAGAAATAACAGGAAAATAAACCCATATAATGGTTAAAAAACTTTTATTGCTGTTAACATTACTGGTTTCTCCGGGAACGGGGCTCTTTGCGGCTCCTGACGCGGTCACTAATTTGTCCGTCAGCGCCGGCTACAGGAGGGTCACGCTCAGCTGGTCGGCGCCGTATGATACGCCGTCCGCGGCAACGCCGGCTTTTTACGAAGTCCGTATTTCGACCTACCGCGTGCAGATAACTACTGGCGACTGGGCCAGCAATTCTACGAGCGTTTCCTATCCATATCGTGTAAAATGGTCCACGTCAACTTCGGCAGGGCTCACCGAAACGATTGCTGTCACGGGGCTGACAAACGGCAGGACTTATTTTTTTGCCGTGCGTTCCTCCACTTTCAACTCGGCAGATTACGCCGACTGGTCGGCAATGGACACGGCGTCGCCTGAGCCGCAGGACCAGCCGCAGAACACAGCGCCCAGCGGGACCGGGGGCTACCTGCCTTCAAATATATCGCTGGTGGCGGTGGCCACGCCGACATTTTCCTGGAATCCTGCATCGGCGGGAACCCCGGACAGCGCCCAGGGCGATTCGATCGCTTCTTATACCATTTACGTAAATACCGCCGCCGATTTTTCCGGCACCGGCGCCTCAAGCGTGTTTAAGACGGGCATAACCACTAATTCTTACATTCCTGTCACGCCGTTTGTCGAAAATACTACATATTACTGGAAGGTTATCGCTTACGACCTGGAAGGAGCCCAGGTACAGCTGTTCTCTCCTTACCAGAGGTTCACTGTTAACGCAGCCAATTCACCGCCGTCAGGGGTGTCGCTCGGGGCCCCGAATAGCGGCGAAACAATAACCGCTCTGCCGATAACTTTCACCTGGTCCGCTTCTTCGGACCCGGACCCCGGGGATACGATCTCGTACATAATACATGTTTCAAGCCTGCCGGATTTTGCCGTAACAATCACCAGCGCCGCAGGCAGCAGCATCACGATTGACGTTGACGGCAGTTTTGTCGAGAATGCCACTTATTACTGGTACGTGGTGGCGCACGACTCAAACACGCTCGGGTTCCAGCCCTGCGGTGTCCAGAGCGCGAGCACCAAAACCTTCTGCATGGATATGACGGCTTTTCAGGATCCTTACCCGTTTACTCTCTTGTCGCCCGGTCCAGGCGCTGTTGTTTATTCCTCTGCGCCGGATCTTTTCTGGCAGAACACAACGGATCCCGACCCGGGGGATTTCATAAGCTACTTCGAGGTTCACTGGTCGTCATATTCGGCGGAATTATCCATGGGCACTGATTTTGAAACACAAAACGTGTCCACCACAAGCTTCGTCCCGCCGTCAGCGCTGGCGGAAAACACCACTTACTGGTGGCTCGTGATAGCCCACTCGTATTCCGGCGGGATGGTGTGGACCGATACCCGGACTTTTATAGTGGACGGGTATAACATCTACCCCTCGTCTCCGTCAATTGTACTTCCTGCCGGCGGCGCGGTTGTTTCAACGCCAAGGCCGGTTTTTGACTGGACTGACAGCTATGATTCCGATCCGTTTTGCAGTTTGACATATATTGTTTATTACTCCTCAAATGATTTCCTGACCGTTGTTTCAAGCGCCGGGCTGGTTCCTTCAAGCTTCACTCCTTCGGTAAACCTGACGGAAAATTCCATGGTTTCCTGGCGGGTTGAAGCCGTTGATAACAGGGCCGGCACGACAACTTCGGCCACCTCGTATTTCCGGGTGAATGTTTCAACCGAGCCGCCGGGCACCTTCGCGCTGGTTTCTCCTCCGGCGGGGTCGGCGCAGAACTTCCTGAAAGTATTTTTTGATTGGGCGGACGCGATCGCGCCGGACCCGCTTGACTCCGTTTCCGGCTATGAAATCCGCTACTCGACTGATGCAAATTTCAATATTTACACCTCGTCGTCCGGGCTGGGCGTTTCAAGTTACACAAGCCTGGCGCCGTTGATGAACAATTCCACGTATTACTGGAGAGTAAGGGCGGCAGGTGTGAGCGGTTCCACCTGGTCCGCCGTAACCGGGTATTTTTATACACCCGCTTCATTTGACCTTGTTTCGCCTGCAAACGGGTCTGTCAGGAATTTTCTGAAAACCGGGTTTGACTGGTCCGATCTGCCGGACGGCGACCCTGCCGATAATTTCTTCGCCACATACGAGATCCGGTATTCAACCAACTCCCTGTTCAATGTCTATGCTTCCTCCGCCGGCCTTAGGGTGTCAAGTTACGCGGTGCCCTCCGCCATTTTAAACAACGCGACTTATTACTGGCGGGTCAGGGCTTCCGCGGCTTCCGGAGACACCTGGTCCGATTCAATCTGGAATTTTTATGCGAGCACCGGGTTTGCGCTTGTAACACCCTCGGCAGGAAGTTTCCACAATTACCTGAAGGTTTCTTTCGACTGGACGGATATTTACGACCCCGACCCGGCGGATAATCTTTTCGTGGTTTATGACGTGTGGTACTCGACGGATATCCTGTTCAGGATTTATAATTCATCCGCCGGGCTGACGGTTTCCTCTTTCACCGCGCCCGGGGCGCTTATAAACAGCACGACTTACTACTGGAAGGTCCGGGCTGCGGCGCCCGGAAGCGGCTATACGTGGTCTGACACGGTGAATAATTTCTACACGGGTACGGGCTTCAATCTTCTGTCTCCTGCGGACCGGGCTGTGGCTTCTAACTTGAAACCGTTGTTTGACTGGGCGGATGTTGCCGACCCCGACCCTTATGACAGCATAAATGTTACCTATGAATTCCAGGTCTCCCGCTATCCGGATTTTTCCCTGATGGCGTCGTCTGCTTCCGGCCTGACGGTATCAAGCTACGTTCCTCCCGCAGGCCTTCAGAACTATACCACGTATTACTG
>MGVM01000195.1:0-1661 GCA_001800495.1 Elusimicrobia bacterium RIFOXYB2_FULL_48_7 | reverse complement strand
GCCTGATTTCTCCGGCAGATGCCGTGGTATTGACAACAGCAAACGTGACTTTTTTATGGCTGGGCGCCTATGACACGGAATCCGAGCCGGTCACTTACACTTTCTATTGCTCAAGCGACCCCGCTTTCAGTTCCTATTATTCCAGCAGCAATATAATGGTCCCCGCGCTTTCCATGGATATATCCATTTTCGCTGAAAATAACAGGTACTACTGGTACGTCACAGCCAGGGATCCCTGGCTGAACAGGACCCAGTCGGCCAGTTCCTCGACGTTTTACGTTAACCTGGCAAAGGAACCCCCCTCAAGTTTCAGCCTGATAACCCCGGCGTTTAATTATTCAGTCATAAGCGGTATTTTTGACTGGCAGGACGCTTCCGACCCCGATCCCGGCGATATAGTCAGGTATGATATCTGGTATTCCACCGGTTATGCCTTCACCACTTATTATACTTCCACCGGGCTTACTTCCTCAAATTATACAATGTCCGAGAGCCTCATAGGGCAGAGTACCTATTACTGGCTCGTGAAAGCGTATGGTTCAGGCGATCCGGCAGGTGTTTACACCTGGTCGTTAACCTACGTGTTCTTCACTTCACCGGCTAAACCGAAGGCCCCGGAGGCCCTGCAGCTCCTCCTGGACTCCGGCGGCGGCCAGTGCCAGCTTTCCTGGCAGAGCGTCACTTATAATGAAGACAACACCTTGTGCATCAACCTGCAGGGCTACAGGATTTACCGCGCCAGGACTTATGACGAACTGAGAAATTCACCGGCCCTTATTGCCTCGGTATCCCAGTCCTACACTGCTTATACTGATACGGACCTGGGCGGGTTTGATTTTTACTATCTTGTAAGGGCGGTGAACCAGTTCACGATAGAAAGCGCGGATTCTAACCTGGTTTATGTCAACCCTTCAGCGTCCGCCGGTTACAGGGTGTTCTTCTCGCAGGACGGCGAACTCAATGTGAATATTCCGGACGGTTTGTACAGCCAGCTTAATTCCAACGGAAACGCTTCAGTCTCTATCACACGGCTTACCGCGGAAGAAACAGCGGATTATTACAAGGTGTACGAGATCAAAGTTTTTAAAAACGGCGTTGAACAGAGCAGTTTCAGCGAGCCGGTCGAATTAGATTTCAGCTACAAGAATCTCGCTACGCTCGACCCGGCCGCTACGGATATTTCATTCTACAACGGCATTGAGTGGATCAAGATAAGCCCTGAGGCAGATACTTCAAAAAAACTGCTTAAGATCCGGACCAGCCACTTTACGAAATTCCGCATGGAAAAGTCAGCCGCAAGGGCGGGTTTTACTCTCCTGAACTGGCCGCCCAGGGCAAAAATTGTCACGCCCAACAATGACGGGATAAACGATGAATTCAGAGTGTATTACTCCAATCCGCAAAACAAGGTGGCCTCAGGCAAGGTGTTCAACCTGAAAGGTTTCACGGTAGCGGACCTGAAGGACAAGTCTGCGGAGAAATATCTGTACTGGGACGCGAAAGATTCCGCTGGCAACATTGTCAGCCCCGGTATTTACATTTACCAGATAACAGCGACGGGCTCGAATACGGGCAATGACACTATCAATGGGACGCTGGTAATAGCGCGGTAAAATATGGAAAGGAATAAAACATTTGTATTACTGGTTATATTTTCGATA
>MGVM01000194.1 GCA_001800495.1 Elusimicrobia bacterium RIFOXYB2_FULL_48_7 | reverse complement strand
AACAATATTGAATAAATTATTTTGTTTTGCCTGGATGTTTATTGTAGGTTTTGCTGCCCTTGTTAATGCAGAGAATTCCGCTGTATTGCCGGTTACAGGCCCGGCAACAAAGCTTATTAATACTATTAAGCAGAAAACAACCGAAGAAATACAGCTTCAGCAGCCGGTTTCTTTAAAACCGCCTTTTGTGAGAGGAATTCACCTGACTTCCTGGATGGCCGGTTCAAAAAAGGGCCGCGCGTATATAGACACTTTATTAAATGAAACAGAGATCAACACAGTAGTGATTGACATAAAAGAGTATCTGGGCGAAGTATATATTCCAGGAGCAAAACAGCCTGAGGAATATAAAACATATGTCAATGCAATGCCTGACTGCGCTGAATATATTAAGAATTTAAAAAAGCGGAACATCTATACAATTGCAAGAATAGTAGTTTTTAAAGATGACCTGCTGGCAAAAAGAAAGCCTGAATGGGCAGTGCTGAATTCTACTGGCGGGGTATGGCAGGATAGAGCCGGTAATTCATGGCTTGATCCTTACAATAAAAACAGCTGGAATTACAATATTGGTATAGCAAAAAGAGCTGTAGAACTGGGATTTCAGGGCTAGGTAATTATACTTGCTTGCCGGGTTCCAGAGGGTCCATTCATAGATATCGTTGTCATAACAGGCCTGCGCCTGCGCCAGCACTTCCTCCACGTTATACTTGTACCCCAGAGAGAAATAGGTTAAAATTGAAATACAACGTGGCTATTTCAGTGGATGTTTTCGGGCTTACCACTTCCGCCGACCACGACATGGGGATAGGGCAGGACATTGTTGAAATGACGCGCGAGGCTGATTATGTCTGCCCCATGGTTTATCCCTCGCATTACCCCAGGGGCAGTTACGGCATTGAACACCCGAACAGCCAGCCCTACCGGACAGTTTACATAGGGCTGGGCCACGCAGTGAAAAAACTGGGGGTAAACTCGAAAAAGCTCAGGCCTTACCTGCAGGATTTCTCTCTGGGGTACAAGTATAACGTGGAGGAAGTGCTGGCGCAGGCGCAGGCCTGTTATGACAACGATATCTATGAATGGACCCTCTGGAACCCGGCAAGCAAGTATAATTACCTAGCCCTGAAATCCACGGAAGTCATTAATAAAAAGAAACTGGATAAACCCGCGGAAATACCTCCGGAAATCCTGGTATCCACTTCACCCGCCGTACAGCCGGAATGAAATGAACGATAAACCGCCCCTTAAACTACCGCCTGGAAAAATCATTCCCGCCGGGATTATTCTCGCGCTTTCGCTGGTTTACTGGCGGGAGCTTCTGTCATTCAAGATGACTGTGTTCTGGGAAATAATGCACAGGTTCATGTACCCGTTCATCGTTTATTACGCCCAATCCCTGAAAAACCTGCAAATCCCTTTATGGAACCCTTACCTTTCCTGCGGGACGCCTTTTTTAGCGATGCTCCAGACCCAGGCGCTTTATCCTTTCAACCTCCTCTTCGCGGTGTTTTCTTTTCCGGCAGCGCTTAACATCTACATAATAATCCATTCTTTTCTTGCCGGGTTTTTCACTTACACGCTGATGCGGCACAACGGGTTCGGCAGCAAGGCGTCCATCCTGGCTTCCGTAATTTACATGTTCAACGGGTTTTTTGTTTATCATACCGAGTTCATCCACCATATGTCCGCTTATGTCTGGCTCCCGCTTATCTTCTATTTTTTCCAGCGATTACTGAAAAACCCGGGGCTGAAACGCGCAATTCTGTTATCGGTGGCTTTTACGCTCCAGTTTTTAGCCGGTTACCCGCAATTTTCCTATTACACACTGATTATAATGGTTGCTTACCTGGTTTTTTACCTGTTTACCGGCAAGGAAAACACAAATAAAACAGCGGTTGTCCTGTTCTCATTTGCTTCGTTGGCCCTATTCTGTTTATTGTCCTGTGTCCAGCTGCTTCCCACGCTTGAACTATCCGGGCTTTCAGACAGGTCGGGCGGGCTTGATTATAACTCCGCGCTGGCTTATTCGCTCAACATAAATGAGATCCTTTCTTATACGTTCATACCGCTCTGGAATATGTTCCTGACAAAAGTCTACCACGACGCACAGACAACCGGTTTTTATTTCGGTATACTCGCGCCGCTGGCGGTAATAACGGCATTCACGCTGAGAAAAAACCGCCTCCAGGCGGGGTTCTTTCTCTTGCTTGCCGTGACAGGCATAATTCTTTCCCTTGGAGACAACACCCCGCTGTATAAAATATTCCTTAACTTCCTGCCAGGCATGAAATATTTCAGGTTCCCTGTCCAGTGCGTCTTTTTCACTATATTCGGCCTTACTTTCCTGGCAGCGCTCGGGTTGGAAACGGTAAAATCAGAAAGACTTAAAACCGTTATTATCGCTGTTTTTGTAATAGACCTGTTTTTGTTCGGCGCCCGCACTTTCAACCTGATGGACAGCGGCTTTTATTCCCGGCAGGCGGGGCCGTCCTGGCTTTCCGGGCAGGGGAAACCTGCAAGCCGGCCCGGCAAACCTGGCACAGGGTATTTCAGGATAATGATGAACCCCCTGACCCTGGATAAATACAAAAATTACATCCCGCAGGATTATAACGACTGCCTTAATTACCAGGATTCAACAATACCGAATTTCGGCATGCTGGATAAACTGTTCGACGCCGGTGGATATATCATATTGAGGGTGAAAAATTACGAAGAGTTTTATTCCGCGCTGTTCAGGCAGGGTTACAACTCGCCTCTGATCGGCCTGGCAAATATCAGGTACATGGTTTCAGACAGGGCCATAAACAGCCCGAAATGGGATCTTTTCAGCAAAACAAATTCCGGGATGCATGTTTATGAAAACAAGACAACCCTTCCCCGCGCGATGTTTTTGACAAAAGAAAAAGCCTTCGCTTCAGGCGGCGAAGTTTTGCGGTACATGTCTTCGGGCGCTTTCCAGCCGGCAGAGGAAATTGTCATGCTCAACGGTACAGGCAGGATTAACGCGCCGAAAGATGGAAAAGCGCAAATCACCATTAGCAGTTATGAACCTGGAAGGATAACAATTAAAACCGCCAACGATGTTCCCGGCTGGTTGTTCCTGAGCGAAACCTGGTATCCCGGCTGGAATGTTTACGTGGATGGAAAAAAATCGGAAATCGTGAGGGCGGATTATACTTTCAGGGCGGTGTTCCTGGACTCCCCGGGCGCGACTGTCGAGCATGAAGTGGTGTTTTCTTATGAGCCGCTGTCTTTCAAAATAGGGGCAATTGTCAGTGCCATTGCCTGGATCGCCGCGCTTCTTTTCCTGCTACTTTAGTACCCCTAACTTCCTGCCAATTTTAGAAAAAGCCTCAACTGCCTTGTCCAGGTGCTTCTTTTCATGAAGCGCAGAAACCTGCACTCGGATCCTCGCCTGCCCTTTGGCTACCACCGGATAGCTGAAACCTATCACATAGATGCCTTCTGCCAGAAGCTCCGAAGCCATGTTGTGCGCGAGTTTTTCTTCATAAAGCATTATGGGCACTATTGGATGAACCCCCGGCTTAATTTCAAAACCGGCTTCCGTCATCTTTTTCCTGAAATAAGACGTGTTTTCTTCAAGCTTGTCGCGCAATTGCGTTGACTTGGCCAGCTCTTCGATTATAGACAGCGTCGTGCCCGCGATGACGGGGGAGAGGGAATTCGAGAACAGATAGGGCCTGCTTTTCTGGCGCAGGAATTCTATTATTTCTTTTCTGCCGGAAGCGCAGCCACCCATTGACCCGCCGAGCGCTTTGCCGAAAGTGGTTGTTATAATATCAATTTTGCCCGCCACTCCGCAGTGTTCGGAGGTACCCCTGCCGGTCTTTCCTACAAAACCCGTCGCATGGCTGTCGTCTACCATCACAAGTGCGCTATACTTCCGCGCAAGTTCGCATATTTCACCCAGTTTTGCGATCTCACCGTCCATTGAAAAAACGCCGTCCGTGGCAATCATCCTGTATTTTGCGCCCGCTGTTTCTTTCAACTTCGCTTCCAGGTCTTCCATGTCAGCGTGCTTGTATATATGGCGCTGGGCCTTGCAGAGGCGGATCCCGTCGACTATCGAGGCATGGTTCAGGGAATCGGTTATAATGGCGCTGTCGGACCCCAGCAACGGCTCAAATATCCCGCCGTTAGCGTCGAAACAGGCGGCGTACAAAATCGTATCTTCCGTGCCAAGGAACGCGGAAAGCTGCTTTTCAAGTTCCTTGTGAATTTCCAGCGTGCCGCAGATAAACCGCACGGAAGACATCCCGTAACCCCATTTATCCATGGCTTTTTTAGCGTATTGAACTGTTTGGGCGTTTCCGGCCAGTCCCAGGTAATTGTTAGCGCAGAAATTCAGGACATTCTTTCCGTTGGCGGTTATTTCAACACCCTGGGGGGTGTAAATAATCCTCTCGGATTTATACAACCCCGCGTCCCGTATCTCCTGCAACTGCTTGTTTAAATCGTCTTTCATTTTTTCGTACATTGGTTTACTCCAGCTCCAGCACAACTTTTCCGCAGTTTCCGCTTTCCATCACGTCAAAACCTTTCTGGAAATCTGCAAATTTAAACTTATGTGTGAGCACCTTTGAGATATCAAGCCCGCTCTGGAGCATCGCCTGCATCTTGTACCAGGTCTCAAAAATTTCCCTGCCGTAAATGCCCTTGATGGTCAACCCCTTGAAGATCACCTGGTCCCACTGGATCTGCGTGCTGTTGGGCAGTATGCCAAGCAGGGAAATCCTGCCGCCGTGGTACATGCCTTCAAGCATCGCTTCAAAAGCGGCCGCGTTACCCGACATTTCCAGCCCTATATCAAAACCTATCAGCCCCATTTTTTTCATGGCATCTTTAATAGACATCTTGCCCACATTCACCGCCGTGTCCGCGCCGATCTTTTTCGCGAGTTCCAACCGGTATTCATTCACATCCGATATAACCACGTGCCGGGCGCCCACATGCTTGGCGATAGCAACCGATATAAGCCCGATGGGGCCGGCGCCCGT